>NZ_VMMI01000058.1:0-225 GCF_013277125.1 Streptococcus sp. 4094
AATACGAAGAACACTTCGATTGAGACGACTCCAAACTTAACAGCTGAAGAAATCGCTGATGCCAAACGTAAAGTCGGAGAAGCCTTGGCTGATGCGAAAGACAAGGTCAATAAGGCAAGAAATAAGGCAGATGTTGACCAAGCTAAGCAGGCTGGACTTGATGCCATCAACAACATCAATCCAACCGCTACGACGCATGACAGCGCGATTAGCAGCCTAGACGAA
>NZ_VMMI01000059.1:0-7529 GCF_013277125.1 Streptococcus sp. 4094
TTCGATCCCGTTAACTCCCATTTTAGCGGGTGTAGTTTAGTGGTAAAACTACAGCCTTCCAAGCTGTTGTCGCGAGTTCGATTCTCGTCACCCGCTTTGAACTTTGTTCTTTGTACCAAGTTTTTAACTTGGGCGCGTAGCTCAGGTGGTTAGAGCGCACGCCTGATAAGCGTGAGGTCGGTGGTTCGAGTCCACTCGTGCCCATAGTGTTTAGTCCATTACTAAAGAATTGAAATATTATCTTTTCACTTCACTAAGAGGACACGGGTTTGTTCCCGTATAAACTATTTTGGAGGATTACCCAAGTCCGGCTGAAGGGAACGGTCTTGAAAACCGTCAGGCGTGTAAAAGCGTGCGTGGGTTCGAATCCCACATCCTCCTTTTATATTAACGCGGGATGGAGCAGCTCGGTAGCTCGTCGGGCTCATAACCCGAAGGTCGTAGGTTCAAATCCTGCTCCCGCAATAAGGCTCGGTAGCTCAGTTGGTAGAGCAATGGATTGAAGCTCCATGTGTCGGCGGTTCGATTCCGTCTCGCGCCATTTATATATTTTGGAAGGGTAGCGAAGAGGCTAAACGCGGCGGACTGTAAATCCGCTCCTTCGGGTTCGGGGGTTCGAATCCCTCCCCTTCCATTTTACGGGCATAGTTTAAAGGTAGAACTAAGGTCTCCAAAACCTTCAGTGTGGGTTCAATTCCTACTGCCCGTGTTAATAGAATTATGGCGGGTGTGGTGAAGTGGTTAACACACCAGATTGTGGCTCTGGCATGCGTGGGTTCGATCCCCATCACTCGCCTATTTTATATTATTGGGGTATAGCCAAGCGGTAAGGCAAGGGACTTTGACTCCCTCATGCGTTGGTTCGAATCCAGCTACCCCAGTTACTATTTGCCGGCGTGGCGGAATTGGCAGACGCGCTGGACTCAAAATCCAGTGTCCGCAAGGACGTGCCGGTTCGACCCCGGCCGCCGGTATAGTATAGAGTTAGGAACGTTGTTATTCTTCGTTCCTTTTTTATATTAGTTTTGGTATAATTATAGTTATTCAAATTTTATTTAGATTAAGAAAGTGTAGGATAGTATGTCTCGTTCTATCGATTTATTAAAACATCGGTATCTGAAAAATATTAAAGAAAATCCTGAATTGTTTGTCGGAATTGAGTTGGAGTATCCTGTTGTAAACTTGGAAGGGGATGCTACAAATGTTGAAATTATAAAGGATCTATTTCATTATTTAGTTTCCGCTCTGGATTTCATTGTAGAAAAGGTAGATGATTTTGGCAATCCTATCCAGTTAGTAGATCCGATAAGTCAGGATGCTATTTTATTTGAAGTTTCCTATACAACGATTGAGTTTGCGTTTGGTAAGGCTGAAACGATTCAAGAGGTCGAAAATCGTTTCAATAATTATATGGATGTAATTCAGAGACAATTAGGCGAATCCAATCATGCTATCGTTGGTTGCGGTATTCATCCCAACTGGGATAAAAATGAGAATTGTCCAGTGGCTTATCCACGCTATCAGATGTTGATGGATTATTTGAATTTGAGTAGAAATATTACTAAATCAGATTTACATCATTTCCCTGAATATGGTGCTTTTATCTGTGGGAGTCAGGTCCAGCTGGATGTTTCAAAGTCTAACTACCTACGGGTGATTAATGCTTTTACCCAAATTGAAGCAGTTAAGGCTTATTTATTTGCAAACTCTGAGTTTTCGGGTGCGGATTGGGATACGAAAATTGCAAGGGACATCTTCTGGGAAGAATCGATGCATGGCATCTATCCAGAGAATGTTGGGGTTAATGCTAGACTCTTTGATGATGAGGATGATTTTTTTGACTATCTAGATCATTCTGCAATTTTTACTGCGGAACGTGATGGACAAACCTATTATTTTTATCCGATTCAGGCTAGGGACTATTTGGCTACATCTGAAATCCAAGCATATGCTCTTAATGGGGATGAGATTCTTATTTACCCTCAAGAGAAGGATTTTGAAACTCATCGTAGTTATCAGTACCAAGACTTAACGACTCGAGGAACAGTTGAGTTTCGTAGTGTGTGTACACAGCCACTTGATAGGACTTTTGCTTCTGCAGCCTTTCACTTGGGATTGTTGGTTAATTTAAATAAGTTAGTAGCTTACTTAGAAACAGCACCTTTCTTTAAGAAATTTGGTTGTGATTATAAGTTTTTAAGACGACAATTTTCTAAGAAAAAGCTTACAGATGAGGAAGAAACTACGATTATTGAATTTTCCAAAGACTTACTTCTGTTAGCTGAGGAAGGATTGAAGATGAGAAATAAACAAGAAATGATTTATTTACAGCCTTTGAAAGAAGAATTGGAACTATAATTTCTTTTATAAAGGGAGAATTTTCTGAAAAATCATGATATAATGGAAGAGACTATAGATAAAGGATAGAGAGTAATGACATTAGTTTATCAATCAACGCGTGATGCCAACAATACAGTAACTGCCAGCCAAGCTATTTTGCAAGGTTTGGCGACGGACGGCGGTTTGTTTACACCGCTTACTTATCCAAAGGTAGATTTGGACTTTGACAAATTGAAAGATGCTTCTTATCAGGAAGTTGCTAAGCTTGTTTTGTCAGCATTTTTAGATGACTTTACAGCTGAGGAGTTGGACTACTGTATCAACAATGCTTACGATAGCAAGTTTGATACTCCAGCTATCGCACCATTAGTGAAATTAGACGGCCAATATAATCTGGAGCTTTTCCATGGTTCAACAATTGCCTTTAAGGATATGGCCTTGTCTATTTTGCCATACTTTATGACAACAGCTGCTAAGAAGCATGGCTTGGAGAACAAGATTGTCATCTTAACAGCTACATCTGGTGATACTGGGAAAGCTGCTATGGCAGGGTTTGCGGATGTTCCTGGTACTGAGATTATCGTCTTTTATCCAAAAGATGGTGTCAGCAAGGTACAAGAGTTGCAAATGACCACTCAGACTGGCGACAATACTCATGTTATCGCTATTGATGGTAACTTTGATGATGCCCAAACTAATGTGAAGCATATGTTTAACGATGTGGCTCTTCGTGAGAAGTTGGCAGCCAACAAGTTGCAATTTTCATCTGCTAACTCTATGAATATCGGTCGTTTGGTGCCACAGATTGTTTATTATGTTTATGCCTATGCTCAGTTGGTCAAGACTGGTGAGATCGTGGCTGGTGATGAGATTAACTTCACAGTACCAACAGGAAACTTTGGAAATATCTTGGCTGCCTTTTATGCCAAACAAATCGGTCTTCCAGTTGGTAAATTGATCTGTGCTTCAAATGACAACAATGTTTTGACAGACTTCTTCAAGACACGTGTTTACGACAAGAAGCGTGAGTTTAAGGTAACAACTAGTCCATCTATGGATATTTTGGTATCTTCAAACTTGGAGCGTTTGATTTTCCATCTTTTGGGAAATGACGCTGAAAAGACAGCTGAACTCATGAATGCTTTGAATAGCCAAGGTCAATATGAGTTGACAGACTTTGATACAGAGATTCTTAACCTCTTTGCAGCTGAATATGCGACTGAGGAAGAAACAGCGGCAGAAATCAAGCGTATTTATGAGTCAGATTCTTATATCGAGGATCCTCATACAGCGGTTGCTTCGGCAGTTTATAAGAAATACCAAGCGGCTACTGGCGATGTGACTAAGACAGTGATTGCTTCAACAGCGAGTCCATACAAGTTCCCAGTAGTTGCAGTAGAAGCGGTAACAGGAAAAGCAGGCTTGACTGACTTTGAAGCCTTGGCTCAATTACATGAAATCTCAGGAGTGGCTGTGCCACCTGCAGTTGATGGGCTTGAGATAGCTCCTGTTCGTCATAAGACAACAGTGGCAGCTGCTGATATGCAAGTAGCGGTTGAGGCTTATTTAGGACTTTAAGACAGAGGAAGTAAACTCGGTTGGGAAACCAACTGAGTTTCTTTTCATCAGGAGGAAGGATTGTTTAAGAAAAATAAAGACATTCTTAATATTGCCTTGCCGGCTATGGGCGAAAACTTTTTGCAAATGCTCATGGGGATGGTGGATAGTTATTTGGTTGCTCATTTAGGATTGATTGCCATTTCGGGTGTATCAGTAGCTGGCAATATTATCACGATTTATCAGGCTATTTTCATTGCTCTGGGAGCGGCTATTTCTAGTGTTATTTCAAAAAGTTTGGGGCAGAAGGATCAGTCTAAGTTAGCCTATCATGTGACTGAGGCCTTGAAGATTACCTTATTATTAAGTTTCCTTTTAGGAGCTTTGTCCCTCTTCGCTGGTCAAGAGATGATAGGACTTTTGGGGACGGAGAGGGATGTAGCTGAGAGTGGTGGACTCTACCTATCCTTGGTAGGCGGATCGATTGTTCTCTTAGGTTTAATGACTAGTTTTGGTGCCTTGATTCGTGCAACGCATAATCCACGTTTGCCTCTCTATGTGAGTCTTTTATCCAATGCCTTGAATATTCTTTTTTCAAGTATAGCTATTTTTGTTCTGGATATGGGGATAGCTGGTGTTGCTTGGGGGACAATTCTGTCTCGTTTGGTAGGTCTTGTGATTTTATGGTCGAAATTAAAGTTGCATTTTGAGAAACCGACTTTTGGTTTAGATAAGGAACTATTGACCTTGGCTTTACCAGCAGCTGGAGAGCGGCTTATGATGCGGGCTGGTGATGTCGTTATCATTGCCTTGGTCGTTTCTTTTGGGACAGAGGCCGTGGCTGGAAATGCAATCGGAGAAGTCTTGACCCAGTTTAACTACATGCCTGCCTTTGGCGTTGCTACGGCAACGGTCATGCTGGTAGCTCGAGCAGTTGGAGAGGATAATTGGGAAAGAGTCACTAGTTTGAGCAAACAAACCTTTTGGCTTTCTCTGATTCTCATGTTGCCTTTGACGCTTAGTGTCTATGCCTTAGGAATACCACTGACTCATCTCTATACGACTGATCCTCTAGCGGTGGAGGCTAGTGTTCTAGTGACACTTTTTTCACTACTTGGAACTCCTATGACGATAGGAACAGTCATCTATACAGCAGTCTGGCAGGGTTTGGGTAATGCTCGGCTTCCCTTTTATGCGACAAGTATAGGAATGTGGTGTATCCGCATTGGAACAGGATATCTGATGGGGATTGTGCTTGGTTGGGGCTTGCCCGGTATTTGGGCAGGAACCCTTTTGGATAATGGTTTTCGTTGGTTATTTCTACGTTACCGTTACCAGCGTTATATGAGCTTGAAAGGATAGAAAATGCAAAAAACAGCTTTTATTTGGGATTTAGACGGGACTTTATTGGACTCTTACGAAGCTATTTTATTAGGGATTGAGGAAACTTTTGCTCAGTTTTCTATTCCTTATGATAAGGAGAAGGTGAGAGAGTTTATTCTCAAGTATTCGGTGCAGGATTTGCTTGTGCAGGTAGCAGAAGAGCGAAAGCTAGATGTGGAAGTGCTAAATCAGGTGCGTGCCCAGAGTCTGGCTGAAAAAAATTCCCAGGTAGTTTTGATGCCAGGTGCGCGTGATGTGCTAGCTTGGGCAGAGGAATCAAGAATTCAGCAGTTTGTTTACACTCATAAGGGAGACAATGCTCTTACCATTCTAAGAGACTTGGCTTTGGAATCTTATTTTACAGAGATTATAACCAGTCAGAGTGGCTTTGCGCGCAAGCCTAATCCAGAAGCGGCTAACTATCTGATAGACAAGTATCAGTTGAATCCTGATAATACTTATTATATAGGGGATCGGACTCTGGATGTGGAATTCGCCCAGAATAGTGGGATTCGAAGTATCAACTTTTTAGAGTCAACTTATGAAGGCAATCATAGGATTCAAGGGTTAGCAGATATTACTTATATTTTTGAGAGCAAGTAACGAGAAGATTGTGTCAGTTTTGTGACAGAGACCTAACAAACTATTTCAAGTAACTGAGTTTGTTACAAGGAATAGACAGTTCTATTAAATAGGCCCGAGAGGGCTTTTTTTCTGCTCTTTTTGTGTTATCATAGACAGGTACTCATTTGAAAGGAATTTGAAAGAATGAAGAAAAGAATATTATTAGCCTCAACAGTAGCCTTGTCATTTGCCCCAGTATTGGCAACCCAAGCAGAAGAAGTTCTTTGGACTGCACGTAGTGTAGAGCAAATCCAAAACGATTTGACTAAAACGGACAACAAAACAAGTTATACCGTTCAGTATGGTGATACTTTGAGCACCATTGCAGAAGCCTTGGGTGTAGATGTCACAGTTCTTGCGAATTTGAATAAAATAACTAATATGGATCTGATTTTCCCAGAAACTGTTTTGACAACAACTGTCAATGAAGCAGAAGAGGTAACGGAAGTTGAAATCCAAACTCCTCAAGCAGACTCTAGTGAAGAAGTGACAACTGCGACAGCAGATTTGACAACCAATCAAGTGACCGTTGATGATCAAACTGTTCAAGTTGCAGATCTTTCTCAACCAATTTCAGAAGCTCCCAAAGCAGTAGAAACTACAAGTACAAAAGAAGTAGCAACAAGTTCAGAAGTTACAGAGACAGTGACTGCTGCAGAAGAAGTGACAACATCTACAGAGACTTCTGTATCAGAGGAGCAAACAGCCGAAACAAGCAGTGCAGTTGCAGAAGCAGTTTCTCAGGCAACGATTCCAACTGAGAAGCACGAAACACAAGCAAACACTCAAGCTGAATCAGCAGTGGAAGCAACTACAACGCCAGTAGAAGAAAAAGCAATCGAAACAACTGCAACAAGTTTAGAAGTAAAAGAAGTAGCATCATCAAGTGAAGCTACAGCAACAGTTTCTACTTATCAACCAGAAGAGACGAAGATAGTTTCAACAACTTACGTGGCTCCAGCTGCGACCGATTATGCTGGACTGGCAGTAGCGAAATCTGAAAATGCTGGCCTCCAACCACAAACAGCTGCCTTTAAAGGAGAAATTGCCAACTTGTTTGGTATCACATCTTTTAGTGGTTACCGTCCAGGAGACAGTGGAGATCACGGAAAAGGTTTGGCTATCGACTTTATGGTACAAGAAAGCTCAGAACTAGGGGATAAGATTGCGGAGTACGCTATTCAAAACATGGCCAGCCGTGGAATTAGTTACATTATTTGGAAACAACGTTTCTATGCTCCATTCGATAGCAAATATGGACCAGCTAACACTTGGAACCCAATGCCAGACCGTGGTAGCGTGACAGAAAACCACTATGACCACGTTCACGTTTCAATGAATGGATAAATCAGACTTTGTAATATCATTTTGGCGAATGAGATCTAGCTTTCGTGATAGGAAGTAAGTCTCGTTCGTTTTTTTCTTTGTCAGACTCTTCGAAAATCTCTTCAAACCACGTCAGCGTCGCCTTACCGTATATATGTTACTGACTTCGTCAGTTCTATCTACAACCTCAAAGCAGTGCTTTGAGCAACCTACGGCTAGCTTCCTAGTTTGCTCTTTGATTTTCATTGAGTATAACGATAGTCCTATCATATCACTCAAAATGACTTTCGTCTAATATG
>NZ_VMMI01000006.1:0-5284 GCF_013277125.1 Streptococcus sp. 4094
AGCTAAGCGACTTCCATATCTCACAGGGGGCAACCCCCAACTACTTCCGGCGTTCTAGGGCTTAACTTCTGTGTTCGGCATGGGTACAGGTGTATCTCCTAGGCTATCGTCACTTAACTCTGAGTAATACCTACTCAAAATTGAATATCTATTCAAACCAAGAAAACCATTCGCTTTCATATTCTCAGTTACTTTGGATAAGTCCTCGAGCTATTAGTATTAGTCCGCTACATGTGTCGCCACACTTCCACTTCTAACCTATCTACCTGATCATCTCTCAGGGCTCTTACTGATATAAAATCATGGGAAATCTCATCTTGAGGTGGGTTTCACACTTAGATGCTTTCAGCGTTTATCCCTTCCCTACATAGCTACCCAGCGATGCCTTTGGCAAGACAACTGGTACACCAGCGGTAAGTCCACTCTGGTCCTCTCGTACTAGGAGCAGATCCTCTCAAATTTCCTACGCCCGCGACGGATAGGGACCGAACTGTCTCACGACGTTCTGAACCCAGCTCGCGTGCCGCTTTAATGGGCGAACAGCCCAACCCTTGGGACCGACTACAGCCCCAGGATGCGACGAGCCGACATCGAGGTGCCAAACCTCCCCGTCGATGTGAACTCTTGGGGGAGATAAGCCTGTTATCCCCAGGGTAGCTTTTATCCGTTGAGCGATGGCCCTTCCATACGGAACCACCGGATCACTAAGCCCGACTTTCGTCCCTGCTCGAGTTGTAGCTCTCGCAGTCAAGCTCCCTTATACCTTTACACTCTGCGAATGATTTCCAACCATTCTGAGGGAACCTTTGGGCGCCTCCGTTACCTTTTAGGAGGCGACCGCCCCAGTCAAACTGCCCGTCAGACACTGTCTCCGATAGGGATCACCTATCTGGGTTAGAGTGGCCATAACACAAGGGTAGTATCCCAACAACGTCTCCTTCGAAACTGGCGTCCCGATCTCATAGACTCCTACCTATCCTGTACATGTGGTACAGACACTCAATATCAAACTGCAGTAAAGCTCCATGGGGTCTTTCCGTCCTGTCGCGGGTAACCTGCATCTTCACAGGTACTAAAATTTCACCGAGTCTCTCGTTGAGACAGTGCCCAAATCATTACGCCTTTCGTGCGGGTCGGAACTTACCCGACAAGGAATTTCGCTACCTTAGGACCGTTATAGTTACGGCCGCCGTTTACTGGGGCTTCAATTCATACCTTCGCTTGCGCTAAGCACTCCTCTTAACCTTCCAGCACCGGGCAGGCGTCACCCCCTATACATCATCTTACGATTTAGCAGAGAGCTGTGTTTTTGATAAACAGTTGCTTGGGCCTATTCACTGCGGCTGACTTAAAGTCAGCACCCCTTCTCCCGAAGTTACGGGGTCATTTTGCCGAGTTCCTTAACGAGAGTTCTCTCGCTCACCTGAGGCTACTCGCCTCGACTACCTGTGTCGGTTTGCGGTACGGGTAGAGTATGTTTAAACGCTAGAAGCTTTTCTTGGCAGTGTGACGTCACTAACTTCGCTACTAAACTTCGCTCCCCATCACAGCTCAATGTTATAGAACTAAGCATTTAACTCAGTTCACACCTCACTGCTTAGACAGACACTTCCAATCGTCTGCTTTAGTTAGCCTACTGCGTCCCTCCATCACTACATACTCTAGTACAGGAATATCAACCTGTTGTCCATCGGATACACCTTTCGGTCTCTCCTTAGGTCCCGACTAACCCAGGGCGGACGAGCCTTCCCCTGGAAACCTTAGTCTTACGGTGGACAGGATTCTCACCTGTCTTTCGCTACTCATACCGGCATTCTCACTTCTATGCGTTCCAGCGCTCCTCACGGTACACCTTCTTCACACATAGAACGCTCTCCTACCATACCTATAAAGGTATCCACAGCTTCGGTAAATTGTTTTAGCCCCGGTACATTTTCGGCGCAGGGTCACTCGACTAGTGAGCTATTACGCACTCTTTGAATGAATAGCTGCTTCTAAGCTAACATCCTAGTTGTCTGTGCAACCCCACATCCTTTTCCACTTAACAATTATTTTGGGACCTTAGCTGGTGGTCTGGGCTGTTTCCCTTTCGACTACGGATCTTAGCACTCGCAGTCTGACTGCCGACCATAATTCATTGGCATTCGGAGTTTATCTGAGATTGGTAATCCGGGATGGACCCCTCACCCAAACAGTGCTCTACCTCCAAGAATCTCTAATGTCGACGCTAGCCCTAAAGCTATTTCGGAGAGAACCAGCTATCTCCAAGTTCGTTTGGAATTTCTCCGCTACCCACAAGTCATCCAAGCACTTTTCAACGTGCCCTGGTTCGGTCCTCCAGTGCGTCTTACCGCACCTTCAACCTGCTCATGGGTAGGTCACATGGTTTCGGGTCTACGTCATGATACTAAGGCGCCCTATTCAGACTCGGTTTCCCTACGGCTCCGTCTCTTCAACTTAACCTCGCATCATAACGTAACTCGCCGGTTCATTCTACAAAAGGCACGCTCTCACCCATTAACGGGCTCGAACTTGTTGTAGGCACACGGTTTCAGGTTCTATTTCACTCCCCTCCCGGGGTGCTTTTCACCTTTCCCTCACGGTACTGGTTCACTATCGGTCACTAGGAAGTATTTAGGGTTGGGAGATGGTCCTCCCAGATTCCGACGGGATTTCACGTGTCCCGCCGTACTCAGGATACTGCTAGGTACAAAGACTATTTTAAATACGAGGCTATTACTCTCTTTGGCTGATCTTCCCAAATCATTCTTCTATAATCTTTGAGTCCGCATTGCAGTCCTACAACCCCGAAGAGTAAACTCTTCGGTTTGCCCTTCTGCCGTTTCGCTCGCCGCTACTAAGGCAATCGCTTTTGCTTTCTCTTCCTGCAGCTACTTAGATGTTTCAGTTCACTGCGTCTTCCTCCTCGCATCCTTAACAGATGCGGGTAACAGGTAGTACCTGTTGGGTTCCCCCATTCGGAAATCCCTGGATCATCGCTTACTTACAGCTACCCAAGGCATATCGTCGTTTGTCACGTCCTTCTTCGGCTCCTAGTGCCAAGGCATCCACCGTGCGCCCTTATTAACTTAACCTTATTTTCTGACCTTTCAGTCATAAACTCTTATTAATACTACAGCGTTTTCGGTTTATTTTCTTGTTACTATTTGATATAGATATTCAATTTTCAATGTGCATTACTTGGTGATCTCTCACCAATGGAGCCTAGCGGGATCGAACCGCTGACCTCCTGCGTGCAAAGCAGGCGCTCTCCCAGCTGAGCTAAGGCCCCACAAGACCTCTCAAGACTAAACAAGACCAATGCGCAGTTCCTTATCCTTAGAAAGGAGGTGATCCAGCCGCACCTTCCGATACGGCTACCTTGTTACGACTTCACCCCAATCATCTATCCCACCTTAGGCGGCTGGCTCCTTACGGTTACCTCACCGACTTCGGGTGTTACAAACTCTCGTGGTGTGACGGGCGGTGTGTACAAGGCCCGGGAACGTATTCACCGCGGCGTGCTGATCCGCGATTACTAGCGATTCCGACTTCATGTAGGCGAGTTGCAGCCTACAATCCGAACTGAGACTGGCTTTAAGAGATTAGCTTGCCGTCACCGGCTTGCGACTCGTTGTACCAGCCATTGTAGCACGTGTGTAGCCCAGGTCATAAGGGGCATGATGATTTGACGTCATCCCCACCTTCCTCCGGTTTATTACCGGCAGTCTCGCTAGAGTGCCCAACTGAATGATGGCAACTAACAATAGGGGTTGCGCTCGTTGCGGGACTTAACCCAACATCTCACGACACGAGCTGACGACAACCATGCACCACCTGTCACCTCTGTCCCGAAGGAAAGCTCTATCTCTAGAGCGGTCAGAGGGATGTCAAGACCTGGTAAGGTTCTTCGCGTTGCTTCGAATTAAACCACATGCTCCACCGCTTGTGCGGGCCCCCGTCAATTCCTTTGAGTTTCAACCTTGCGGTCGTACTCCCCAGGCGGAGTGCTTAATGCGTTAGCTACGGCACTAAACCCCGGAAAGGGTCTAACACCTAGCACTCATCGTTTACGGCGTGGACTACCAGGGTATCTAATCCTGTTTGCTCCCCACGCTTTCGAGCCTCAGCGTCAGTTACAAGCCAGAGAGCCGCTTTCGCCACCGGTGTTCCTCCATATATCTACGCATTTCACCGCTACACATGGAATTCCACTCTCCCCTCTTGCACTCAAGTTAAACAGTTTCCAAAGCGTACTATGGTTAAGCCACAGCCTTTAACTTCAGACTTATCTAACCGCCTGCGCTCGCTTTACGCCCAATAAATCCGGACAACGCTCGGGACCTACGTATTACCGCGGCTGCTGGCACGTAGTTAGCCGTCCCTTTCTGGTAAGATACCGTCACAGTGTGAACTTTCCACTCTCACACTCGTTCTTCTCTTACAACAGAGCTTTACGATCCGAAAACCTTCTTCACTCACGCGGCGTTGCTCGGTCAGACTTCCGTCCATTGCCGAAGATTCCCTACTGCTGCCTCCCGTAGGAGTCTGGGCCGTGTCTCAGTCCCAGTGTGGCCGATCACCCTCTCAGGTCGGCTATGTATCGTCGCCTTGGTGAGCCGTTACCCCACCAACTAGCTAATACAACGCAGGTCCATCTGGTAGTGATGCAATTGCACCTTTTAAGCAAATGTCATGCAACATCTACTCTTATGCGGTATTAGCTATCGTTTCCAATAGTTATCCCCCGCTACCAGGCAGGTTACCTACGCGTTACTCACCCGTTCGCAACTCATCCGGAGAAGCAAGCTCCTCCTTCAGCGTTCTACTTGCATGTATTAGGCACGCCGCCAGCGTTCGTCCTGAGCCAGGATCAAACTCTCATTAAAAGTTTGAGTTCTCACTCATTTCTGTCACTGACAGATTTATTGTTTTTTCATTGTTCAGTACTACAACTTTAGTTGTAGTGCCCTGCACATTGGTTCGTCTTGTTCAGTTTTCAAAGGTCTTTGTCGCTCACTTCTCTCAAGCGACAACTATATTAGTATATCACAGCTGCTTTCGCTTGTCAACACTTTTTTGAAACTTTTTTAATCTTTTTTCATCAAGTGTTACAACCGCAACATACCATAGTCCGTACGGGATTCGAACCCGTGTTACCGCCGTGAAAAGGCGGTGTCTTAACCCCTTGACCAACGGACCAGAGTTGTTATTTTCAACTCTTACTATTATACAGGCTTTTCTAACTTTGTCAACACCTTTTTTAAAATTTTTTTACTTTTTT
>NZ_VMMI01000060.1:0-1630 GCF_013277125.1 Streptococcus sp. 4094
GTTAAATTGTGTCATATGTTTATCCTCCTATAGTTGGTAATGTTGTAGGCCACTCATCTTCTGTTAAATAAGAAAATGGGTTGACGTGATTTTGCTCCACGCCTAATTCACTAGTTACAATCTGCAACTTCAATCCACTTTTTTCGCTATACTCTTTATAATGGTTATACTTATAATGAATAATCACAGCACCCGTTCCTTGTGCACCTTCTGAATTTTCAGCACTTGCAGTATTAGAATAAATATCATTATAAGTATTAAATATAGTCTGAGCTACATCATCAACAGGTTTAAAACCATCAATAGATAAGTTATCATCTGACTCATAACTGCCTGGATCTAGTATTAAATTAGTATCAGGTCTAATTGCACTAGTGTTAATTTTAAGTTCAAACTTAACATGTACAACATTATTTATACGTCTGAAATACATTCTGTTTATGACATTTTTATTCGTATCATACTGCCAACCTAACACCCAACCAGTGTCACCTTCAACAACTTTCCAACCTTGATTTCCACCATCAGTAATCTTAATCCATTTTAAAGCACCGTTAGTTTTAGCTGTGTCGATGTAAGTCACTCCTATTTCTGCACTTATACGCCCTTCTGGTGAGCCAGTGCCACGGATTTCATGCCCTACATTATCTGGTAACGGTAGGGTGACATGATTGCCTCCAACAATTCCAAGGGTAATTCCTGTCAGTGTCAGCCTTGGTTCAGGCTTTTGGCTCAGCTCCTTGACATCTCGCCCAACTGTTTGGGCAAATTCCTCTAAATTACTCATAGCGATCACGCTTTCGCTGCATTATATGTTGCGACCAAGTCAAGGTTGGCAAATTCGTCAATACGACGGCCAAGATCGGCCAATTTTTGCACGACTGCGCCTTCAGTATCACCACTCATGCTAGCAATCATCGTAGCAATCTCTTTAAGCGTATCAAGATTTTCAGGGACACCCTCTCCCAAAATGTCGTTTTTGACTGCGGTTTTAGCCTGCTCGATAGCCTGCATTAAAGTAGCATTGTCAATCTTCGTATCGATTAACTGCTTCATTGTCTTGTTATCCGCTCCCAATGCTTGAGCGAATGCAATCCATTTACTTGTATCCATAATTTTTTACACCTTTCCAATATTATAGTATGTGAGCAAGTCTGGGATTTCCTGACATGCTCCACCTTCTCTTGCAGGTCTTCCTGCAAGTTGTTTTTTTACTTCTTTTTCGATGTCTAATTCCTTCAAAGTGTAGACATCTTCCGTAACCAATTCTTTATCTGAGTCTTCAATTTCAATATAAGTATCTCTATCGCTTGGGAAGATATACCCTCCAACCGAGATTTCCACTCGGTATTTTCCGCTTGGTAGAATACTATCTAAATTAAAATTGACAGAATGGCTAGTGACGGGAGCAGTTGTCTTCCACCTGCGTTGTCCCTTTGTTAGAGTAACAACCGCATCTTGACCCTCAAATAAGGTCATGACACGGTAATTTTCATCTAACAATTCAAATCCAAAAGTAGAAGACAAATCCCCTTGTTTAATAAGGTCGCCACCATCAATCCGAACCAAATTGGTTGTATTAACTCTACGTTTGTTACAACCCATTCTGCACCTCTTTCTAATCATCTAC
>NZ_VMMI01000061.1:0-11368 GCF_013277125.1 Streptococcus sp. 4094
TTACTTTGAGAAGTTAGCCTATGAAATAAATTTAAAATATTTTTAGAAAAGTATTGACAAATAAAAAGAAAACGTTTACTATAGAATAAGGGAACGGTTCCACAACGTAAGAAGGAGGAGTGATGACTACAATAAAACAGGTTGCTGAAGAAGCTGGAGTATCAAAATCAACGGTTTCAAGATATATATCAAAAAAAGGTTATGTTGGAGATGATGCGAGAGAGAAAATAAAAAATGCGATTAAAAAATTAAATTACACACCAAATGTATTAGCACAATCTTTGAAAACCAAAAAAAACCAAATGGTAGGACTTTTATTGCCAGATATTTCAAATCCCTTCTTCCCAAGATTGGTTCGAGGCACTGAATCATATTTGAAAGATAAAGGTTATAGAATTATGGTTGGTACGATTTCAGACCAAGAATCTTTGAGTGAATATGTTAACTTACTGTTGAAAACAAATGCTGCTGGCATTATTACTACACATGACTTCACAAAAGAATATCCAGATTTATCATTACCTGTTGTTGTAGTTGACCGAATTAGTAAAGATACAGGTTACGGTGTTTTTTCTGATAATCAGTCAGGTGGTCGTTTGGCTGCTGAAGCAATCTGTAATGCAGGTGCTAAACAAGTTCTGATTATTAAAGTTTTAGATGATAAAGCCGAGAATATCGCGGAACGGTTTGAAGCAAGTTTAAACTATTTGAGGAATAAATCTTTAGAAATTTGTATTGAAGAAAGTGAAACGTTTGACTTTGAAAAAATTCAAAAAGAAGCTAAAGAGAATCTAAAAAGAAATCCAAATATCGATAGTATTATAGCACCTTCTGATATTCATGCGATAGCTTATATTCATGAAATTTTAGCAATTGGTAAAAAAATTCCAGATGATATTCAAATCATTGGTTATGATGATATTGTACTTAGTCAATTTATTTACCCTTCTTTATCAACTATTCACCAATCATCATATAAAATGGGAGAACAGGCTGCAAAGCTAATCTATAATATGGCAAATAAGTTCTCTATAGATGAAGCTAAAATTAAACTACCTGTTAGATACGTAGAAAGAAATACATTAAGGAGAAAGTAATGAGTAAAATTGTTGTTGTTGGAAGTATTTCAATGGACTTAGTTATGAGAACAAAAAGGATTCCAGAAGGAGGTGAAACGATTTTTGGGGATTCGTTTAATATAGTTCCAGGTGGAAAAGGTGCAAATCAAGCTGTAGCTATTGGTAGATTATCCAGTGTAGAAGATAATATTTACATATTTGGAAACGTCGGAGAAGATATTTTTTCAGAAGATTTACTAAGTAATTTGCAAAATAATAATATTTCTACAGAACATGTGGGAACGGTACCACAATCTACAGGAGTTGCACAAATTACTTTATATGGAGGTGATAATAGGATTATTTATTATCCCGGAGCGAATAATTTAGTTAAAACAAATGATTGGAAAAATGAGTGGGAATTGATTAGTGATGCAAGTATTGTTGTATTACAGAATGAAATACCACATGAAGCCAATCTATCTATAGCTAAATTTTGCCAAGAAAATAAAGTTAAGGTGCTTTACAATCCTGCACCAGCTAGAGAAACAGATATAGAGATGATTCCTTTTTGTGATTTTATTACTCCTAATGAGCATGAATGTTCAGAGCTTTTTCCAGATAAGAAATTAGAAGAAATTATTAAAATTTATCCTAATAAAATGATTGTGACATTAGGAGTTGAAGGTTCTATTTATTATGATGGGACAGCAGTTCAGAAGATTCCTGCTATAAAAGCAGAAGTAGTTGATACTACAGGAGCAGGAGATACGTTTAATGGTGCTTTTGCTTATGCTGTCTCAAAAGGAAAAGAGATGAATGTTGCATTGTCCTTTGCAACGATTGCTTCACATCTTTCTGTTCAAAGATTTGGAGCGCAAGGTGGCATGCCGAGTTTGAAAGAAATAAAGGAGCATCCAGGATATGAAGAAATATGGGATTTTAAATAGTAATATAGCGAAACTAGCTGATGATTTAGGTCATATGGATTTGGTTTGTATCGGAGATTTAGGATTGCCAGTTCCAAAAGGTGTTGATAAAATTGATTTAGCATTAAGAAAAGGTAGTCCAAATTTTTTAGAAGTTTTAAAAGAATATTCAGATCATGTACTTATTGAAAAAATTTTCTTAGCAGAAGAAATTAAGGAAAAAAACAAAGAACAGTGGCAAGCAGTTCTAGATTTTTTAGGATCGAATATAATTATTGAATATATTAGTCATGAAGAATTGAAAGCTATGAATACTAAAGTTAAGGCAGTTATTCGCACTGGGGAAGATACACCATATTCGAATATAATCTTGCAATCAGGAGTTATTATTTAGAAGGGGGTTGCCTATGAAAATTGAAATGAAGAACATTTCAAAATCTTTTGGGAATAATCGTGTTTTAGAAAGTATTGATTTGGTTCTTAATTCAGGAGAAGTTCATGCTTTAATGGGAGAGAATGGTGCAGGCAAATCAACTTTAATGAATATTTTAACTGGACTTTTTCCAGCTACTTCAGGAACTATTTTTATTGATGGAAAAGAAAAAATATTTTCTAATCCTCAAGAGGCAGAACGGTTTGGACTGAGTTTTATTCATCAAGAAATGAATACTTGGCCTGATATGACTGTACTTGATAATCTTTTTTTAGGAAGAGAAATAAAAAATTCGATTGGTTTTTTAGATAAAGCTAGTATGGAAAGGAAAGCTAAAGAAGCATTTAAACGTCTTAATATCTCTATTCCTCTCGATGCAATCATTGGTCAATTATCAGTAGGACAACAACAAATGATAGAAATAGCAAAATGTTTATTATCAGAAGTTTCCTTGTTGATTATGGATGAACCCACAGCAGCTTTAACTGATCGTGAAACTGAAACACTTTTTAAAGTGATAGAAGGATTAAAATCTGACGGTGTAGGTATTGTGTATATTTCACATCGGATGGAAGAAATCTTTAAGATTACAGATCTTATAACTGTTATGAGGGATGGGTTTGTAATTGATACTAAGAAAACGAAGTTAACTAATGCGGATGAATTAGTTCAAAAGATGGTGGGGCGTGAATTAGAAGATTATTATCCAGAAAAAAAGGCTGAGATTGGGAATATTATTTTTCAAGCTAAGAATCTTTCTGGTGATGCTTTTACGGATATTTCTTTCTATGTACGTCAAGGGGAAATTCTTGGTTTTTCTGGTTTGATGGGTGCTGGTCGTACTGAAATAATGCGAGCAATTTTTGGAATTGATTCTTTAAAATCTGGTCAAATTATAATAAACGAAGAACAATTGATAATTAAAAATCCTTTTGAAGCAATTAAGCATGGAATTGGTTTCTTAACAGAAGATCGTAAAGATGAGGGATTGATTTTAGATTTTTCTATTAAAGATAATATGACTTTACCTAGTACTCGAGATTTTGTTAAAAATGGTATTTTTGATAATAAAACAAGTGATATATTTGTACAACGTTTAATTGATAGGCTACGAATTAAATCAGGTTATCCAGATAAGGAAGTTGGAACACTTTCTGGTGGTAATCAACAGAAAGTAGTTTTAGCAAAATGGATAGGTATTGCACCAAAAGTACTGATTTTAGATGAGCCAACTCGTGGGGTAGATGTTGGAGCTAAACGTGAAATTTACCAATTAATGAATGAATTGGCTGAACGAGGTGTACCGATTATTATGGTCTCTTCAGATTTACCAGAAGTGATTGGAGTCAGTGATCGCATTATGGTCATGCATGAAGGTAGAATTAGTGGGGAATTAACACGTCGAGAAGCTACACAAGAAAAAGTTATGCAACTAGCTACAGGAGGACAATAGTGTGAAAAATACTATGAAGTACATGTCAGAATTGACGACAGTAATAGCATTGATAATTTTAATGGCTGTTATCACTATTATCAATTCAAATTTTTTAACAGCAAATAATTTGTTAAATTTACTATTGCAAGTAACATCAAATGCACTGATTGCTTTTGGAATGACTTTTGTTATTCTAACAGGTGGAATTGATTTATCAGTAGGATCAATTTTAGCCTTATCCAGTGCGCTAACAGCTGGTTTATTAGGATCTGGAATGCCTGTTGCGTTAGCAATTCTCATCTCTTTAATTTTGGGTTGCATTCTGGGGATGATGAATGGTTTATTGATTTCCTACGGGAAATTAGCTCCATTTATCGTTACTTTAGCAACTATGACTATTTTTAGAGGCGCAACACTTGTTTATACAAATGGGAATCCTATTACAAAAGGATTAAGTGATACATTCTTATTTCAATTTTTGGGGCAAGGTTACATAGTCGGAATTCCATTTCCTGTAATTATTATGTTTATTGTATTTATTGTTTTATATGTTTTACTTCATAAAACAGCATTTGGTAAATCTGTATATGCTATAGGGGGGAATGAAAAAGCAGCATATATATCAGGTGTGAAATTAAATAAAGTGAAAATTATCATTTATTCAATATCAGGTATGATGGCTTCAATTTCTGGATTAATTATAACATCACGCTTAAGTTCTGCTCAACCAACAGCAGGTGCTAGTTATGAAATGGATGCTATTGCAGCTGTTGTTCTTGGGGGAACCTCATTATCAGGAGGTAAAGGTCGTATACTGGGGACTCTAATAGGTGCTTTAATTATTGGAGTTTTGAATAATGGACTTAATATTATTGGTGTTTCAGCATTTTGGCAGCAAGTAGTAAAAGGAGTTGTAATTTTAATTGCTGTTCTGATTGATCGTTTTAAAGTTGTAAAACAGTAGAATCATTTTCAATTTTTTTGGAAATAGTAACAATTTATTAGATGACGAACAATAGTCGGGATGGAAACTATCCCTATAGATATATATTACGAGGAGTAATAACATGAAAATTATTAAAAAAATTAGCATTTTTGCTTTGTTTGTAACATTTATTTTTGCTTTAGTAGCTTGTGGAAAAACTGGTTTAGGAAATTCATCAAATGATAATAAATCTACGATTCAAAAGTCGGCAAAAGAATTAAAATTAGGAGTTTCTATTTCGACTACTAACAATCCCTATTTTGTAGCTATGAAAGATGGTCTTGAAAAAGCCGCAAGAGAAAAAGAAGTAACTTTGAAGATAGCAGATGCACAAGATGATGCTGCTAGACAAGCAGATGATATTCAAAATTTTATTAGTCAAAATGTAGATGCTTTACTAATTAATCCAGTTGATTCTGATGCAATTGTAACATCTATTAAAGCTGCTAATAATGCAAATATTCCAGTAATCTTAATTGACCGCGGTAGTAATGGCGGTGAAGTCTTGACAACTGTTGCTTCTGATAACGTAGAAGCAGGTAAAATGGCTGCAGAATTTATTACCAAGCAATTGGGAGAAAAAGCAAAAACTTTTGAATTATCAGGAGTCCCTGGCGCTTCTGCAACTGTAGATAGAGGTAAAGGATTTGAACAAATTTCAAAGACAAATTTAGATGTTCTTTCTAGTCAATCCGCTAATTTTGATCGCGCAAAAGCTTTGAATACAGCGCAAAATATGATTCAAGGAAACAAAGAAGTACAAGCAATCTTTGCACAGAATGATGAGATGGCGTTAGGAGCTGCACAAGCAGTAAAAGCAGCTGGCCTTAGCAATGTATTAATTGTTGGTATTGATGGTCAACCAGATGCACATGACGCTATTTCAAAAGGTGATATTACTGCCACTATTGCTCAGCAACCAGCTAAGATGGGTGAAATTGCTATTCAATCAGCAATCGATCATTATCAAGGGAAAAAACTGGAAAAAGAAACAGTTTCTCCAATTTATCTTGTGACTAAGGATAATGTTGATCAACATAACTGGTGATATATTTTTAGTAAGTAGGTGGTTGTTAATTTTCATTCAATGTAGTTTTTAAATATCATTGTTACTAATTGAGTTATTGGGTGCAAAAAGACCAGATTCCAAACTTGGATCTGGCCTATGATATGCTACCTTTGATGGAGATGATGGAAGCTCCGGACAAATCTGAATTTTTCTACCCTCGCCGTACAGAAGATGATTGGGAGAAGAAAATCTTCTAGTCTTTTACTAAATAACCTAGCTGATCCAAGGCCTCCTCAATATAGTGGAGGTCTTGTTGTGTTTCGGCTTCAACTAGGTGGTAATGGATACCATCTGTTAATTCAGACAGAGGTCTAAAATCTGAATGCTCAACTTGTTCTAGAAAATGTTGCACATCTCTACGACAAGACAGTTTCAGCAAGGTTTCAATTTCTCCATAAACGGGATGGTCAATCAAGGTATTTTGAACACGCCCACCATTATCAACGATAGCAAGGAGTTCTTGACCGATTTCTTCAACTTCATGTTTCACTTTGAAAAGTTTGTGAACATAAGGATTGGTTTCAATTTGCTTATAGATGTAGCCACGATTGGTGGATAGGATAGGAGCGCCATCGGCTCTCAAAATTGCAATGTCCTGCACAATGACCTGACGTGTGACATGAAAATGTTCCGCCAAACTTTGGCCATTGAGGGCTTTAGGAGTTTCTTTCAAGAGTTGGAGCAGGGCTTGTTTACGATCTTTTGTCATAGCTTTTCCTTTTAACGGCGTTTTCGAAGCACTTTATAGACAGCTAGTGCTAATGTATAGTCTACCATACTATGGATAATTGTGCCAAATCCAACTAGCACAAATAGAACATAAAACATATTTTCTACATTGGTACCAGAAGTTGCATAAAAAACGACACAGGCCAATACTTCAGCAAGGGCATGGACAAGTGCTAACACAAAGTTGAAAATCCAGGAAGATTTTGGTTTATCAAGGGTTTCGGGGAATTTTTGTAGGTAAAGAGCTCCCAAAGTCCCAAAAAAGATATGGGAAAAAGCTCGAAAAACGATAACCATGGGATAGCCAGCCATCAAAAATCCAAAACTAGAGGCTAGGATGACAAAAACTGCCATCAAGGGCGACAAGAACATGGCAATAAAAATAGCGATATGGCTCCCTAGAGTGTAAGAAGCAGGTGGAATGACAATCTTAAAAGGCATAACAATTGGAATCAAAATCGCAATAGCCGTTAAAAGGGCAGTCATTGTCATAAATTGTGTCTTTTTCCGTGTATTCATAAGAATCTCCTTTTTATTGTATATACACTAGTATAGTACAATAAAATAGACAATAAAGCAAGGATTTACTCAGGTTTATAGGTCATTTTTAAATTAATACTCTTCGAAAACCTCTTCAAACCACGTCAGTTTCCATCTACAACCTCAAAACCGTGTTTTGAGCAACCTGCGACCAGCTTCCTAGTTTGCTTTTTGATTTTTATTGAGTATAAATATTGGTAAAGAGTTCACTAAAAAGAAACTACTTCAAACAAAATCTCCACCTTCAAGCATGAAAGCGGAGATTGTTTTTATTTCTTCAAAGTTTGTAATCTTGGAACAATGGCTAAGGTTAGAACTGCGGAAATAACTAATTCGGCAATCGAATTTGTTGAGATAACAGTTGCTAGGAGTTTTTGGATATTACCATCAAAAACATTTCCAAAAAGGTAGAAAATTCCACCAAGTACAAAGACTGTATTAGTAAGTGAACCAAGGGCACCAGCTAGAATCAGACCAGTTTTATTTTTCATCAGTTTATAGACTAGATAAGGAGTCAAACCAATCAAAATACGTGGGATGATGGCAATGATAGCTGAGTAGATGTTTCCGTTTGGTACAAATGGTGAGAAGAGGTAGCTTGTCGGCAGAATCGTAATTGTATTAACCGTCAAACTAAGTAGCCCCATCAAAAATCCAAGTGTAACCCCAACGCGTGGTCCGTAGATAATGCTGGCAATAATGACAGGAATATGAACGATGGTCGGTTTGATTGGAAATGGAAAAAGGTTAAAGATAAGTGAGCTCAGAAAGTGTATCACGAGCATGGTTGCAAAAAAGATAGCAATAGGTGCAATATTAGAGCGTTTTTTCATCGAGAGTTTCCTTTATTCTTTCTAAAATAATTGTGAGGTCAGCTAAAGCTCCTCGTCCGTGGTCTCCACAAGCTAGGAGGGATTCCTTAGGAGCGATCAGCTGATAGCCGTAGGTTTCTAATGTTTTCAGATTAGCCTGAGTTGCTGGATGGTCATACATCTTTGTATTCATAGCTGGTGCGATGAGTTTAGGAATATTTTTGGGCAAGGCTAGAGCTATGCTGGTTACCATGTTGTCAGCATAGCCGTGGGCTAGCTTTGCAATTGTGTTAGCTGTTGCAGGGACTACGATAAATAAATCTGCCTTTTTTCCAAGTTCGATATGATTAATCTGATTAGGATAGGGTTCCTTCATGACATCAAGGTGGACAGGATTCTGTGATAAGACCTGTAGTGTCAAAGGTTGGATAAACTCTGTAGCGGCCTGAGTCATTAAAACCGTGACTTGATGACCTTGTTTTTTTAGAGAACTGACTAAATCTGCCGACTTGTAAGAGGCGATAGACCCCGTTACAGCCAAGAGAATGTTTGCCATAGCTTTCCTTTCTAAGAATGGTAGGCTTGAATTTTTTCAAGGAGGAGTTTTGCAATTTCTTCTTTACTCTGGACTACTTGAAGCTGATTTTTCTCAACAAAGATTGCTCGATGCTTGTCTGTTGAAATTTGAGTCTGGTCATTTGCAATGATTAGGTCTGCTTGATTATTGATAAGACTGTTTCTAGCAGTGTCAATTAGATGATTTTCAGATACATCAACTAGTAGTTTAAAACCAATCAGATGAATAGCAGGATTCCATTCCTTGACTAGAGAGATGATTTTGGGTGTTTTTTTAAGGAACAAAACCTGAACCTCATCAGTTGAAGAAATCTTGGCCTGATGATTCTGCTTGCTTAAAAATTCTTCTAGATTGGAGCTAGCCTGAACTTCCTCAAGCCCTGTCATATAAACAGGAGTGTAGTCGGACACCGCCATTGAGTGAATCAAAACCTGATAATCTGCAACCCGTTCTTGCATCTCCAGTAGAAGGTCCTTGGTATTGTTAATTTCTAGAATGCTTAGATTAGGGTGAGCTTCTGGCTTCAGAGCTCGTTTTGTCGTAATTAAACAAACTTCATGCCCTGCAGCAAGCAAGGTTTCTGTGATGATTTTCCCCAAGCGACCTGTAGAATGGTTAGTGATAGAGCGGACGCTATCAATAGCTTCACTGGTACCGCCTGATGTAACTAAAATTTTCATAGCACTATTGTACCAAAAAAAAAATAATAAGCAAAAGAAAGCGCTTGAATATATATAGAAAATAAAAAGAATCTACTATAGTTTCAAACTATAAAGCCATATAAAATTTAAGAAAGGACTTTAAAAACCTTAAAAACAGGGATATTTACGAACGTTTAGAGAGTTTTGGGATGTTAAAAATCTTGTTTTGTGTTATAATGAATTATCATATAAGAGGTTAGAGGAGTTTTGAATGAAAACAGATATTGAAATCGCACAGAGTATTGAGTTGAAACCTATTGTTGATGTTGTAGAGAAGCTTGGAATTTCTTACGACGATTTGGAGTTGTATGGAAAGTACAAGGCTAAGCTCAGCTTTGATAAAATTCGTGCAGTTGAGAGCAATCCAGTTGGGAAATTGATTTTGGTTACTGCCATCAACCCAACACCTGCAGGTGAAGGAAAATCAACTATTACCATTGGTCTTGCGGATGCCTTGAATAAGATTGGCAAGAAAACGATGATTGCTATCCGCGAACCATCTCTTGGTCCAGTAATGGGGATTAAGGGTGGTGCTGCAGGAGGTGGTTACGCTCAAGTTTTACCAATGGAGGACATCAATCTCCACTTTACTGGGGATATGCATGCCATTACAACTGCCAACAACGCCCTTTCTGCCTTGATTGACAACCACTTGCACCAAGGCAATGAGTTGGGAATTGACCAACGTCGTATCCTCTGGAAACGTGTAGTGGACTTGAATGATCGCGCTCTTCGTCACGTGACGGTTGGACTTGGTGGTCCTCTAAACGGTATTCCTCGTGAGGATGGATTTGACATTACAGTTGCTTCTGAAATCATGGCTATTCTTTGCTTGGCGACTGATATTGAAGATTTGAAACGCCGTTTGGCTAATATCGTTATCGGTTATCGCTATGACCGTACGCCTGTTTCTGTAGGTGATTTGCAGGTTGAAGGTGCCTTGGCTTTGATTTTGAAGGATGCGATTAAGCCGAACCTGGTTCAAACAATTTACGGAACACCTGCCTTTGTACATGGTGGTCCATTTGCCAATATCGCTCATGGATGTAATTCAGTCTTGGCAACAAGTACAGCCCTTCACTTGGCTGATTACACAGTTACTGAAGCTGGTTTTGGTGCAGACCTTGGTGCCGAGAAATTCCTTGATATCAAGACACCAAACTTGCCAACTTCTCCAGATGCAGTAGTTATCGTCGCAACCCTCCGTGCTCTTAAGATGAATGGTGGTGTGGCTAAAGGTGCTCTGACAGAGGAAAATGTGGAGGCGGTTCGTGCAGGTTTTGCTAACTTGAAACGCCATGTAGAAAATATTCGTAAGTTCGGTATTCCAGCAGTTGTTGCGATTAACGAATTTGTATCTGATACAGAAGCTGAAATTGCAGCCTTGAAAGAACTTTGTGCCTCAATCGATGTACCAGTTGAATTGGCAAGTGTCTGGGCTGATGGTGCAGAAGGTGGAGTAGCGCTTGCCGAAACGGTTGTCAAGACTATCGCTGAAAATCCATCTAACTATAAACGTTTGTATGACAACGGCCTTTCTGTCCAAGAAAAGATTGAAAAGATTGTTACTGAGATCTACCGTGGTAGCAAAGTAAACTTTGAAAAGAAAGCTCAAACACAAATCGCTCAAATCGTTCAAAACGGTTGGGACAAATTGCCAATCTGTATGGCTAAGACCCAGTATAGCTTCTCAGACAATCCAAATGCACTTGGAGCACCTGAAAACTTTGAAATTACTATTCGTGAGTTGGTACCAAAATTAGGTGCAGGCTTTATCGTTGCTCTAACTGGCGATGTCATGACCATGCCAGGACTTCCAAAACGACCAGCAGCCCTCAACATGGATGTTGAAAGCGATGGAACAGTATTAGGCTTGTTCTAGTATATTGCAATTGACTTTAAATGAGTTTGGAAATAATATCTAAGCTCATTTTTTCTCAGACTGCAAGCAGTTCATCAATAAGATTTATACTCTTCGAAAATCTCTTCAACCTACGTCAGCGTCTCCTTGCCGTATAGATGTTACTGACTTCGTCAGTTCTATCTGCAACCTCAAAACGGTGTTTTGAGCTGACTTCGACAGTTCTATCCACAACCTCA
>NZ_VMMI01000062.1:0-292 GCF_013277125.1 Streptococcus sp. 4094
TCCAAGCGTCATTCATCTGTTTCACGGCTGACTCAACAAAAGTATCCAAGTCCTTGTCGGTCATACTGATGTTATATTTGATCAGCTCTGCACGGATTTTAGCACGAGCCTGTGCCAATTTTTCATCACCTTTATAACCTGTCTCAGCAGCCACCTGCTCAACGGCATTCACTGCATTCTTGGCTAGGATTTCAGCGATAATCACCGCTTTTTCTCCGCCTTTACGCAAAAGGTAGTCTTTTACTGCTTTTACAATACCGCCTACTGCTACTGCTAAAAAGCCTGTCGCAAA
>NZ_VMMI01000063.1:0-8906 GCF_013277125.1 Streptococcus sp. 4094
CTTAGTTTGGGAATTTACCCAATTTCAGCAGAGATTCTCTGCCTTTCTTCTCCATTTCATGATATAATAGGAGTATGATTACAATAGTTTTATTAATCCTAGCCTATCTGCTGGGTTCGATTCCGTCTGGTCTCTGGATTGGACAAATTTTCTTTCAGACAAATCTGCGTGAACACGGTTCTGGAAATACTGGAACGACCAATACCTTCCGCATTTTAGGTAAGAAAGCGGGTATGGCAACCTTTGTGATTGACTTTTTCAAAGGAACCCTAGCAACGCTACTTCCAATTATGTTTCATCTACAAGGCGTTTCGCCTCTCATCTTTGGACTTTTAGCTGTCATTGGCCATACCTTCCCTATCTTTGCAGGATTTAAGGGAGGCAAGGCTGTCGCAACTAGTGCTGGAGTGATTTTCGGATTTGCGCCTGTCTTCTGTCTCTACCTTGCAGTTGTTTTCTTTGGAACCCTCTATCTTGGTAGTATGATTTCACTATCTAGTGTCACAGCATCTATCGCAGCTGTTATCGGTGTTCTACTCTTTCCACTTTTTGGTTTTATCCTGAGTAACTATGACCCCCTTTTCATCGCTATTATCCTAGCACTTGCTAGCTTGATTATCATTCGGCATAAGGATAATATCACACGTATCCAGAATAAGACTGAAAATCTTGTTCCTTGGGGATTAAACTTGACCCACCAACATCCTAAAAAATAAAACGCCAGTTCAATTCATGTACTGACGTTTTTTGTATGCTTATTTTGATTTGATATAGTTGATACCATCTGCTTTTGGTGCAACTGCTTTTCCAAAGAATGCTGCCAAGACAAGAATTGTTAAAACATAAGGTGCGATTTGAAGATAAACCGTAGGCACTCCTTGTAGGAACGGCAATTGAGAACCGATAACAGCCAAACTTTGTGAAAGTCCAAAGAAGAGACTAGATAGCATGGCTCCGATTGGATTCCATTTCCCGAAAATCATCGCAGCAAGAGCGATAAATCCAGGTCCAACAATAGTTGTCACTGAGAAGTTAACTGAAATGGATTGAGCATAAATCGCTCCCCCAATTCCACCCAAGAAACCTGAAATAATAACCCCTAAATATCTCATCTTGTAGACATTGATTCCCAAAGTATCCGCTGCTTGAGGGTGTTCACCGACAGAGCGGAGACGAAGACCAAATCGAGTCTTGAAGAGGATAAACCAAGCAAGGAATGAGAAGGCAATCGCGATATAACCTAGCAGACTTGTTGATTTGAAGAAGATATCACCAATCACTGGGATATTAGCTAAGACTGGGAAATCAAAGCGTCCAAAAGTCTGACTTAGGTTGTCGGTTTGTCCTTTGTTATAAAGAACTTTCACTAAGAAAACAGCCAAGGCTGGCGCCATCAAGTTCAATACCGTACCGCTGACAACATGGTCTGCACGGAAATGCACCGTCGCAGCTGCGTGAATGATAGAAAAGAGACCACCAACCAATCCCGCTACAAGCAAGGATAGCCATGGAGTTGCTACTCCAAATTGTTCTGCAAATTCAAGGTTAAAGACAACTCCAGAAAAGGCACCCATAACCATAATTCCTTCAAGGCCGACGTTTACGACACCACCACGTTCAGAGAAAACACCACCGATACTTGTAAAGATGAGGGGTGCTGAGTAAATCAGCATAGAAGACACCAAGAGGGTGAGCAAGGTTGTAATAGACATCTTTACTTACCTCCTTTAACTTGTTTTTTCGGTTTGACAAAGCGTTCGATAAGGTAATGAACACTGACAAAGAAGATAATAGACGCTGTTACAATGCTGACAAGCTCAGACGGTACCTGCGCCGCATTCATACCAGGGGCTCCAACTTGGAGAACACCAAATAGGAAGGCTGCAAAGAGAATACCAATTGGTGAGTTGGCTGCAAGCAGACTAACTGCCATCCCGTTAAATCCAACAGCCAATGACGCCCCCTGAACATAGACGTTCTGGAAGGTTCCAAGTCCTTCAACAGCTCCACCAAGACCTGCCAAAGCACCTGAAATAATCATTGATAGGATAATAGTCCGTTTTGCAGAAATACCAGCATATTCTGAAGCATGTGGATTAAGACCAACTGCACGGATTTCAAAACCAAGAGTTGTTTTCTTGAGCATGAACCAAATAACTGCAACGGCAATGAGAGCAAAGAAAATACCGATATTCATCCGTGAGTTACCAGTCAACTCAGCCAACCAAGGGGTCTGGTAGGTTGCATTAGCCCCAACACGAATGGTCGAATCTGTACTTTGCATGAAGTCTTTAGGAAAGGCATGGATAAAGGCATTTCCTACATACAAGACAATGTAGTTCATCATGATGGTTACGATAACCTCTGACGTCCCTAGATAGGCTCTAAGAATACCCGGAATCGCTCCAACAATCCCACCAGCAATCAGGGCAATCACGATGGTTGCTAGAATCATCAAGGGACGTGGCATATCTGGATGCGACAAGGCAAACCAACCACTGAGAATCCAACCAGCCAAAGCCTGACCAGGAAGCCCGACGTTAAAGAAACCTGCACGACTGGCAACGGCAAAACCAAGACCAATCAAGACCAAAGGTCCCATAGCACGGAAGATTTCTCCAATTCCACGCAGGCTACCAAAGGCTGTATGGAACAATTCTTCGTAGCCCCAAATAGCATCATAACCGAAGATCCACATGACAATGGCTCCAAGTAAAATTCCTAGGAAGACAGAAATCAAGGGAACCGAAATTTGTTGTAATTTTTTAGACATCACTCTTCTCCTTTCCCAAGTTTCCACCAGCCATCAAGACACCAAGTTCTTGTTTATTGGTTGTTTCTGGTGATACAATACCTTGAATCTTACCATCATGGATAACGGCAATGCGGTCTGAGACATTTAAAATCTCATCCAATTCAAAGCTGACAACAAGGACAGCCTTCCCATTATCACGCTCTTCAATCAAGCGTTTGTGGATATATTCAATGGCACCGACATCCAAACCACGAGTTGGCTGGCTGACGATAAGGAGATCAGGATCTCGATCAATTTCACGAGCAATAATTGCTTTTTGTTGATTTCCTCCTGAGAGTGCCGCTGCAGGAACCAATTCACTGGCAGCACGAACATCAAACTCTTCCATTAACTTTTTAGCATAAGAAGTAATATTTGAATAGTTCAAAATCCCATTTTTACTATGTGGTTCTTTATAGTAGGTTTGAAGGGCAATATTTTCAGAAATCATCATTTCCAAAATCAAGCCATCACGGTGACGGTCTTCTGGAACGTGCCCAACACTCAACTCTGTAATTTGTCGTGGGTGCAAGCCTACAATTGAATCTCCTTTTAGCTCAATGCTACCAGATTCAACCTTACGAAGACCTGTGATGGCTTGAATCAGTTCAGACTGACCATTTCCATCAATCCCTGCAATACCAACAATCTCTCCAGCACGAACATCCAAGGACAGATTTTTAACAGCTGGAACACCACGGTTTTCATTGACCACCAAATCTTTGATTGACAAGACCACTTCTTTTGGTTGAGAGGCCTGCTTCTCTGTCTTAAAGGAAACTGAACGTCCCACCATCATTTCTGCCAAATCAGCATTAGTAGCCCCTGCAATTTTGACGGTTTCAATTGATTTCCCACGACGGATAACTGTAACGCGGTCAGAAACTGCGCGAATCTCGTCCAACTTGTGGGTAATCAAGATAATTGATTTTCCTTCTTTAACAAGATTTTTCATAATAGCCATCAACTCCTCAATTTCTGATGGAGTCAAAACAGCCGTTGGTTCGTCAAAGATAAGAATATCAGCTCCCCGATAAAGGGTTTTTAAAATTTCTACACGTTGTTGGGCTCCAACTGAGATGTCTGCCACCTTGGCAGAAGGGTCCACAGCTAAGCCATAACGTTCAGAAAGAGCCTTTATTTCTTTGCTAGCTCCAGCGATATCTAGCACACCATTTTTAGTCAATTCACTTCCTAAAATAATGTTTTCAGCCACCGTGAAAGCCTCTACCAACATAAAGTGCTGGTGAACCATTCCGATTCCCAAGCCAGCTGCTTTAGATGGGGAGTCGAGGTTGACAACTTGACCGTTGACCGCGATTTCACCACTAGTTGGTTCAAGAAGCCCTGCTAACATGTTCATGAGCGTAGACTTACCAGCCCCATTTTCTCCTAAAAGTGCATGAATTTCACCTTTTCGTAGGTGCAGGTTGATTTTGTCGTTGGCAACAAATTCACCAAACACCTTGGTAATATCACGCATCTCAATGACATTTTCGTGTGCCATGTGCTCTTCCTTTCAGAGTCTTATTTTATTTCAATAAAACTTGCTAGTTTGTCTAGTAGCAAGCTTTACTGAGACAAAATGACTTTGTCTCAACTCTTAAAAAGCGGCCGATGGCCGCTTCCTAAGAAATAACTTCCATCCATTATTTTGCAGGAACTTTTACGCTTCCATCAAGGATTTTAGCTTTTGCATCTTCAACGGCTTTTTTACCTTCTTCAGAAAGGTTAGTTGTTACCAAATCAACCCCTTTATCTTTCAATGAGTAAACGATCACTTGACCGCCAGGGAATTCACCTTTTTCTGCCTTGTTAGAAATATCTTTTACAGTTGTACCAACTTGTTTCAAAGTAGATGCAAGAACAAAGTTTGATTCTTTGCCATCTTTAGAAGTGTATTTACCTTCTGCTTCTTGGTCACGGTCAACACCGATAACCCAAACTTTTTCATTTTCAGGACGGCTTTCGTTGAGTGATTTTGCTTCTGCAAAGACACCTGCACCTGTACCACCAGCTACTTGGTAAACAATATCTGCACCAGCTGCGTATTGTGCTGCTGCAATTGTTTTACCTTTAGCGGCATCACCAAATGAACCAGCATAGTCAACTTGTACTTTGATAGATGGGTCTACTGACGCAACACCAGCCTTGAATCCTGCTTCAAAACGAGAGATAACTTCTGACTCCTGTCCACCTACAAAACCAACTTGTTTTGTTTTAGTTGTTTTGGCTGCAGCTACACCTGCAAGGTAACCTGACTCATTATCAGCGAAAGTTACGCTCGCAACATTCTTTTGATCTTTAATCACATCATCAATCAAGACATAGTTCAAGTCAGAATGTTCTTTAGCTGCTTCTTCAACCGCATTGTGAAGGGCAAAACCAACACCGAAGATTAGGTTGTAACTTCCAGCCGCTTGTTGCAAGTTGTTAGCGTAGTCAGCTTCACTTGTTGATTGGAAGTAAGTGAAACCGTTATCTTTTGAAAGATTGTGTTCTTTACCCCAAGCCTGCAAACCTTCCCAAGCTGATTGGTTGAATGATTTATCATCAACACCACCAGTATCAGTGACGATTGCTGCTTTTGTCTTCACATCAGAAGATGAATCTGCCTTACGAGAAGAGCGGTTACCACATGCAGCAAGTCCAACTGCTGCCACTGCTACTAGGCCAAGACCTAGCCATTGTTTCTTGTTCATTACTGAACCTCCTAAATAAGATGTGCAACGATGTTGCAAGTATGGATTGGTTGGCCACAAGGACCGTGCCACTCAAAGAGCGACTCAGACTAATTTAAGTCTGTAAAAGAATATGGAAGTAATTCCCCGACCGTCATCTCGACCGTCGATTTATCTTTTGCGACTAAGGTCACTTTTAGATCTTGTTCAAAAAATTCGACCATTACTTGGCGACAAGCACCACATGGTGAGATTGGTTTTTCAGTTTGACCATAAACAATCAGCTCTGAAAATTCTCTTTGCCCTTCAGAAACTGCTTTAAAAATCGCTGTACGCTCTCCGCAGTTTGTCAAAGGATAGCTAGCATTTTCGATATTCACTCCCGTGTAAACACTTCCGTCTTTTGCCACTAAAACTGCTCCGATAGGAAAGTGAGAATAGGGGACATAGGCATGTTTGCTGGTTTCAATTGCCAGTTCAATCAACTCAGTAGTCGCCATCTGCCAATTCTCCTTTTAGAATTGCTACCCCAGCTGACGTTCCGATACGGGTCGCACCTGCTTCAACAAAGGCAAGAGCATCTGCATAAGAACGAGCTCCACCAGCAGCCTTGACTCCCATATCAGGTCCAACTGTTTCACGCATTAATGTAACATCTGCTATCGTAGCACCACCAGTTGAGAAGCCAGTAGATGTTTTGACAAAGTCAGCTCCAGCTTTTTGGGCTAATTGGCAAGCTACAACTTTTTCTTGGTCGGTCAGCAGGCAAGCTTCAATAATGACTTTCACTAACTTGTCACCACTTGCTTCTACAACAGCACGGATGTCCGATTCAACCAAGGCTAAATTACCTGATTTGAGAGCCCCAACATTGATCACCATATCAATCTCATCTGCACCATTTTGGATAGCTTCTTTTGTCTCAAAAGCTTTCACAGTTGAAGTTGTTGCTCCCAAAGGGAAACCTACTACTGTGCAGACCTTGACATCTGTGCCTTCAAGCTCTTTTTTAGCATGTTCAACCCAGGTAGGATTAACGCAAACACTGGCAAAATCATACTCTCTAGCCTCAGACAACAAACTATCAATTTGATTTTCTGTTGCATCTTGCTTTAAAAGCGTATGATCGATATATTTATTTAATTTCATATTCGGATTCTCCTGCGGTTTATGAGATAATTTCTATAATTTCTCGTAAACTTTGCACCCTATCATTTATTTTAACATATTTTTGAAAATCTGTAACTAGCTGAGGAGAAATTTTTCCATTTGTGTATACTTTTGCAACAATTTCTCCCGTTTGAACGGAATCTCCAACTTTCTTTTCAAAAACAATTCCTGTTTCATAGTCCAAGGCATCAGACTTGACTGCACGGCCTGCCCCCAGTCTCATAGCATAAAGCCCAAATTCCATTGCTGGAAGGGCTGAAATGACACCCGTTTCCTGAGCAGGTATTTCCACCACATGGGCAACATTGACAGGACGGTAGAGGTCTTCCAAGTCCCCACCTTGGGCTTGGACCATCTCCTCAAACTTAGCCAGCGCTTGGCCATTTTCAAGATGTTGTCGAACTTCTTCAACTGTTTTATTTATATTTGCCAGGCCAAGCATAATTTGAGCCAATTCACAGATAAAGTGGGTAATATCCTGACGTCCTTGACCTTGTAAAATTTCCAATGCTTCAAGGATCTCCAGACGATTTCCAATAGCACGCCCTAAAGGCTGGCTCATATCCGTAATCACTGCTACCGTTTTTCTACCAACTGCCTTACCAAGTTCCACCATAGTTTGAGCCAATTCGCGCGCTTCATCAACCGTCTTCATAAAGGCACCCTCTCCGACAGTTACGTCTAGCAAAATAGCATCCGCCCCTGCCGCGATTTTCTTGCTCATCACCGAACTCGCAATCAAAGGAATCGTGTCGACAGTTGCGGTTACATCACGGAGGGCGTAGAGAAGCTTATCTGCTTTGACAAGCTGGTCTGATTGCCCAATGACAGATACTCCAATATCCTGAACCTGACGAATAAAATCCTCTTGACTACGTTCTACTTGATAGCCCTTAATGGACTCCAATTTATCAATTGTTCCACCAGTATGGCCGAGACCACGACCACTCATTTTTGCCACAGGTACACCGAAGCTAGCAACAAGAGGAGCTAAAATCAAGGTCACCTTGTCACCAACACCACCCGTAGAATGCTTGTCAACCTTAACCCCATCAATAGCGGATAAATCAAACTCTTGACCTGTCTTGACCATCTTCATAGTTAGGTCAGAGATTTCTCGTGTCGTCATTCCTTTAAAATAAACAGCCATAGCAAAGGCAGACATCTGATAATCAGGAACCGTTCCTGACACATAGCCTTCTACCAGCCATTCAATTTCACTCGAAGTCAGTTCTTGACCATCTCGTTTCTTTTGGATTAAATCAACTGCTCTCATTCTTTCACACTTCTAAGGATATAGTATCCCTTGTCTTTTTTAAGGATTTCACAATTACCAAACACATCCTCCATCTTGGACTTAGCACTTGGAGCCCCTTGTTTTTTCTGGATGACGATGGTCAAATCTCCACCAGTTTCCAAGAAATCTTTACTTTTCTCAATGATTTCGTGAACCACTTGCTTGCCTGCACGGATAGGAGGATTTGAAATAACATGGTCAAATGTGCCTTCAACTTGTTCATAGATGTTGGACTGGAAAATCGTCGCTTCTACTTTATTTCGTTCAGCATTTTGTCGCGCCAAATCCAAGGCACGATTATTGATATCAACCATGGTCGCCTGAACTCCATAAGCCTTAGCTAAAGACAAGCCCAAAGGTCCGTAACCACAGCCTACATCTAGGACTGTCTCTCCTTGGTTGACCTCCAGACACTTGAGCAAGAGTTGACTTCCAAAGTCAATCATTTTCTTGCTAAAAACACCCGCATCCGTTAAAAAGGTCATTTTTTCTCCCAACAACTCCACTCTCAGCTCATGAATATCGTGAGCAGCGTCAGGATTCTCTGCATAATACATTTTACTCATGAAACTATTTTACCATAATTTGACTTAAATTGTAAATCGTTTACATATCCAGAATAAAATCATAACCACCCGTTTGACGGGTGGTTTGAACCAGGGCTATAAGCCCAAATTACCAGCCAGCGCCTAAAGACGCTGGCTTTCACGTTGTTCAAGCCTTATTGCTCTTGACTCGTCACTTGCCTCTCAAAGAGGCTTTAGTATTACTTACCACTATCCCTAAAGGGATCCTCATATTCTTTTACACTCAATTTATCTAGTGCTATATCATGTTTTTCCTGTTCTTGGATATATTTCTTAATTGTGGCTTCATTAAGCCCTACTGTACTTACATAATAACCTTCCGCCCAGAAATGCCTATTCCCAAACTTGTACTTGAGATTGGCGTGTTTGTCAAACAT
>NZ_VMMI01000064.1:0-6640 GCF_013277125.1 Streptococcus sp. 4094
GTATTTGTAAAAGTAGACGGATTCTAATTTAACCTAGAGAACATGATCCTAAGTGAAAAAATCACTTGGGATTTTTTGAATCAAGAAAATAGTTCTCTAGGAAACTTTTTCTTGACATCTTTTCTGAAAATGGTAAAATAGTTCTCATGGGAACTTATTTAGTTCCTAGGGAACTAAATGTGATGGTTAGAAAGGAGTAAGTATGGATAAACCCATGTTAGTCTTTAAGCGTTTTGGTCATCAGATTCATCTCATGGTGCAAAAGGAAGCCAAACGTTGTGGTATTGAATTTATGGGTGGGCCTCAAGGTCAGGTTGTGCGTTTTTTGGATAATTGTGAGAAAAACCAAGACTTGGTCTTGATTAAAGATATCGAGCAGGAACTCAATATTACCAAGTCTGTTGCTAGTAATCTGGTTAAGCGTATGGTGCAAAATGGTTTGGTGGAATTGGAGGCGAGTCCTAGCGATAAGCGGGCAAAATTTGTTCGTTTGACGGACAAAGCACGTTCTCAGATGCAACAGGTTAAGGCTTTTTTTGAACGGATAGACAAGCAGTTGATGGAAAACATTGATGAAGATGAATTACTGATTTTTGAGAAAGTTCTCGGTCAACTACAGGCAAATATCAAGGGAATAGGAGGAGAGAATGAAGAAATTAGCCAAACGAATTAGTAGAAAAGAATGGGGGATGATTTTACTAGCCATTCTCTTTACCTGCTTTTCGGTCTATCTGGAGTTGGAAGTGCCGACCTATATCTCGAAAATTACGGATTTGCTAGGTAGTCAAGGAACTAATTTAGATGAGTTGTGGCAGCCGGCAAGCATGATGGTGGGAATGTCCTTTCTTGCCTTCTTGTCCGTAGTTGCAGTTGGATTTTTTGCATCCCGAGTGGCGGCTTCTTATACTAGTAGGCTGAGAAGTGATATTTTTAACCGAGTTTTAGACTACTCGCAGACAGAGATTAAGAAATTCTCTATTCCCAGTCTTTTAACTCGTACCACTAATGATATTACCCAAGTTCAAATGTTGATTACCATGGGCTTGCAAGTAGTTACGCGTGGTCCGATTATGGCTATCTGGGCTATTGGGAAGATTTTAGGTCATTCAGAATACTGGCTCTGGGCCGTACTTGTGGCAGTGATTGTCAACGTCCTGATGACGACTGTTTTGATGACGCTAGCCTTTCCAAAACAGTCCTTGATTCAGGGGCTGACAGATAAACTGAACAGTATCACTCGTGAGAGTTTAACAGGTATTCGTGTCGTTCGTGCCTACAATGCTGAAGAATACCAAAATGAAAAATTTGCATCAGCAAATGATGAATTGACACGCTTGAATTTGTTTGTCAACCGTCTTATGGCTATTTTGAACCCTATCATGATGGGGATTTCAAGTGGTTTGAGTGTGGCAATTTACTGGATTGGGGCTTATGTGATTAACGACGCTGCTGCGACAGCGCGTCTGCCTCTCTTTAGTGACATGGTTGTTTTCATGTCTTATGCCATGCAGGTTGTCATGGGCTTCCTTCTCATGGGGGCGCTCTTCATCGTTCTTCCTCGAACCATGGTTTCTGCCAAACGGATCAATCAAGTTCTAGATTTGCATTCTTCTATCCAAAATCCTGCTCAAGTGCAACTTGCTGATGAAAACCTTAAAGGTCAGGTCGAATTTAAGGATGTGACCTTCCGCTATGCGGCAAATTCGGAGGCGGTTATTGAGAATGTTAGCTTTAGAGCAGACGCTGGTCAAACAGTTGCCTTTATTGGGTCAACAGGTTCTGGTAAATCAACTCTGGTCAATCTGATTCCACGTTTCTACGATGTGTCAGCAGGAGAAATTCTGGTGGACGGTGTCAATGTTCAAGGCTATGCCTTAGAGGATTTGCGCAACAAGGTTGGTTATATTCCACAAAAAGCTGTTCTCTTTTCAGGTGATGTCAAGGCTAATCTAGACTTTGGACAGAGTCAAGAAACACCACTTAGTGAGAAAGCTATGTGGCAAGCCTTGGAATTGGCCCAGTCTAAGAACTTTATCGAAGACAAGGAAGCGGGCTTAGAGTCAGAAGTGGCCCAAGGAGGAACCAACTTCTCAGGTGGTCAAAGACAGCGTCTGGCCATTGCGCGTGCCTTAGCTCGGAAGCCAGAAATCCTCATCTTTGATGACTCCTTCTCAGCCTTGGACTACAAGACAGACAGTGTCCTACGCCAAGAGCTAGCAGAGAAAACCAAGTCTATGACCAAGCTTATCGTCGCACAGCGTATTTCAACGATTATGGATGCTGATTTGATTTTGGTCTTGGATCAAGGAAAAGTCGTGGGACAAGGCACCCACAAGGAACTTCTAGCTAATAACGAAGTTTACCAAGAAATTGCCTATTCACAACTATCGAAGGAGGAATTGGAACATGGAAAATAAGAAAATGTCTCTTTGGAAACAGAGTAAACCCTATCTTGCAGGCCTCCAGTTTGCCCTTTTGATTGCCTTTCTAGCAACAATCGTATCCAATATCATTACTGTATATGGGCCAACCCGCATTAAGGAAATGACCAATATCATTGCAAATGGTCTGGGAACTAGTGTGGATGTCGCGGCGGTTGCAGCTATTGGTGGTTTTTTGGCCGTGATTTATGTGATCGGACTTCTATCAAATTATTTGCAGGCCTTTCTGTTTACAACAGCTATTCAACGTTTTTCAGAGCGTTTGAGAAGAGCGATTGCAGAGAAAATCAATCGCCTACCATTGGGGTATTTTGATGGACATTCTCAAGGAGATACCTTGTCTCGTGTAACCAATGACGTTGACACTGCAGCCCAGTCCCTTAATCAAAGTCTGGGAACAGTTCTTTCATCCACTTTACTGGTCGTGGCAGTCTTGGTAACCATGTTTGGGATGAACTGGATTTTAGCCTTGGTAACGGTTGTTTCAACCCTTATTGGATTTGCATTTGTATCCGTCTTTATGGGCAAATCCCAGGGATTTTTTAAGAGTCAGCAACAAGATTTGGCAGCTGTCAATGGCTATGTGGAGGAAATGTACTCTGGCCATAATGTGGTGACCAGTTACAATGCTATCGAGAATACGAAAGAAGAGTTTGCGAAATTAAACCATCGTCTGTATGACAGTATCTGGAAATCTCAATTTATTTCAGGGATTATGATGCCGATTATGATGTTTATTGGGAACTTTAGCTATGCCTTGGTGATTATCGTTGGTGCAGCCTTGGCTCTGAATGGGCACATCAGTATCGGGATTATCGTTGCCTTTATGGCCTACGTTCGTATCTTTTCTCAGCCTCTTTCACAAATTGCCCAAGGGATTACTAGTCTTCAGCAGGCTAGTGCAGCCATGGGACGTGTCTTCGAATTCCTAGCTGAAGAGGAGATGGAAGATGAATCCCATAAAGCAAGACAATTGAGCGATATGAAAGGTCAAGTAGTCTTTGATCGAGTCTCCTTTGGTTATACACCAGAGCGAACCATTATCCATGACTTTTCTGCGACTGCTCATGCAGGTCAAAAGGTTGCCATTGTCGGACCGACCGGAGCTGGGAAGACAACCATTGTCAATCTTTTGATGAAGTTTTATGAGATTGATAAGGGAAGTATCCGCATTGATGGTGTGGATACCAAGGAGATGAAGCGTTCGGAAGTACATGATGCCTTTTCAATGGTCTTGCAGGACACTTGGCTCTTTGAAGGGACTATCCGAGACAATCTTATCTATAACCAAAAGGGTATTAGTGATGAGCGCGTGATCGAAGCCAGCAAGGCTGTAGGGATTCACCACTTTATCATGACTCTACCAGATGGTTACGATACAGTCTTGGACGACACGGTAACCTTGTCTGTCGGGCAAAAACAACTCTTGACCATTGCTCGTGCTTTGCTGAAAGATGCGCCACTCCTAATCCTAGATGAAGCAACTTCTTCTGTTGATACCCGTACAGAGGAATTGATTCAGAAAGCCATGGACCGTTTGATGGAAGGCAGAACTTCCTTTGTCATCGCCCACCGCTTGTCTACTATCCGAAATGCTGATCTTATTCTAGTCATGAAAGATGGCAATATCATCGAGCAAGGAAATCATGATGAGCTAATGGCACAAGCTGGTTTCTACGCTGACCTCTACAACAGTCAATTTACAGAAGACGAAGTAGAAGAATAAACCCAAAGAAGGCTTGACGGCCTTCTTTTTCTGCACTATACTAGAAGACAAGTGCTTCCCTATAAGCAAAATTTGAGTAAGTGATGAGAAAATATATGAAGAATTATCAAGAATGGTATGACCACATTGCTGGTAAGATTGAAAATAAGCCCTTTCTTCTGAGATTGTTAAGAGCTTTCAATCGGTTCATGACGGTAGTTATGCCTATGATTTATCTAACCTTGTTAGCAACTACCTATCTCCAAGAAGGACTTGGGAAAAAGATATGGATCTACTTGTTTGTTCCTGCGTCAGGTTTTGTGGTTTTGTCCTTTCTTCGCAAGAAAATCAATGCCCCTAGACCTTATGAGGAATGGGATATTAAACCCTTGCTTGACAGAGATAGTCCTGGTCAGTCTATGCCCAGTCGTCATGTCTTTTCAGCAACCATTATCTCCATGGCTTGCTTGCATGCTAGTCTAACTATGGGGATGATTTGTTTGACATTATCAGCCTTCCTAGGTCTAGTGAGAGTCTTAGGTGGCGTGCATTATCCCAAGGATGTAGTGGTTGGCTATATTTGTGCTCTTGTGTGGGGTGTGCTTTTCTTTCTATTTTGACTTGTATGTTAAGGCGGTCCTAGAACCACTTACGTGCCTAAAGTAACCACTTGCTTTTTTGCTCTTGTTTTCTTATTTTGGCTTTGATATAGTAGAGTCAGAAAGGAGATGGAATGAAGTTACGAATCGAAATTGACAGCAATTTAGAGGAAACTGAAATTGTCATCAAGGCAGCGGCTTTGACAGATGAGATTGCGGATTTACAGCGGCTCTTGCAAGAGTCCAAGTCTCCTCGGTTGATTTTTTACAAGGGGACGGGTGAATATTATCTGGACTTGTCGGAAATTCTTTTCTTTGAAACAGAGGGGAACAAGATTTACGCCCATACCCAGAAAGATGCCTACGAGGTTCGACTTAAACTCTATGAGTTAGAGGCTATCCTTCCTCGCTATTTTAGTCGGGTATCCAAGTCAACGATCGCTAATATTCGGCAAGTCTATTCGGTGGACAAGTCCTTTTCAGGAACGGGCACCATTTCCTTTTATCAAACCCACAAGGAGGTTCATGTCTCACGGCATTACCAATCCCTCCTAAAAGAAAATCTAAGAAACATGAGGTAAGAACATGAAAAAGAAAGCATTTGGTATTGTGTTGCTTATTTTTGCAGCTATAATATTGTTACAAGGAAATTTTGGAATCCCTTCTCTGGGAGGGCAAATTTGGCCCTTGATTGGTATTGTTTTTTTTGCCTACCAATCAGTTGAGGCTTTGCTTCGTCGTCATCTGACATCAGCCTCTTTTACAGCCCTAGTGGCCCTCATGATTGCTAATCATTTTTATGATATTTTACCGATTCCAAATCAGACACTAATCTGGGCAGGAGTTCTAATTGTTCTCGGAGTAAACATGCTGACTCATTCTAACAGAACTTGGAATGGAAAAAAATGGTGGTATGACGGTGAAAAGACCATTCTTACAGATAAGGAAGTCGCTTTTGGGACAGGGACTTTCTACAAGCAAGACCAAGAATTGGTAGAAGACCAAGTTGAAGTTGGTTTTGGGAATGCCAAGATATATTATGATAATGCAGAGATGTTAGGTGATTTTGCTACTCTGGATATCGAAGTTGGTTTTGGCAATGCAGTTATCTATGTTCCCCAACATTGGAGAGTTGATTTGAAGGTGGAAACTTTCTGTGGTGTAGCCAAGGCAGATGCCCCTCTAGCCCCAACCAGCAAAACCTTGATTATCCGTGGGGATGTGGCTTTTGGGAAGTTGGGTATTGTCTACGTTAAATAAAAAATCTTCACTTCAACCATCAAAATAGACGTACTAAGAGTAGGAAATTGATGCCTTGCTCTGATTTCAGTTCTATGGTTGTTAGACTTTAAAAAATGAAATGTTGCCTTTCAAAGTTGTATATTTTTCGATATTTTGGCTCTTACGTTTGATGTATCTATGTCCTACAGCGTGGATGATGTAGTGTCAAATGTTTTAAAAAAATGAATGATATTGGACAGTTTTTTGAACCTTTAATTGCTCAGGAGCTATGAAAGCAAGCACTTGGGTTTATGACAAGGGAGAATGGTATTATGTAAGTTCTTCTGGTTCCGTGCTAGCGAATGATTGGGTCAAAGATAATGGCAAGTGGTATTATCTAGCTTCATCAGGTAAGATGCTTCGCAATACCTACACGCTTGATGGCTACTACGTTGGCAACTCAGGTGCTTGGCAATAAGAATAATACTCTTCGAAAATCTCTTCAAACCAGCGTCGCCTTACCGTATATATGTTACTGACTTCGTCAGTTCTATCTACAACCTCAAAGCAGTGCTTTGAGCAACCTACGGCTAGCTTCCTAGTTTGCTCTTTGATTTTCATTGAGTATAACGATAGTCCTATCATATCACTCAAAATGACTTTCGTCTAATATG
>NZ_VMMI01000065.1:0-314 GCF_013277125.1 Streptococcus sp. 4094
CCTCGCACATCCATTTCGATATCATCGACCCTGGCAAACTCTCCACCATTATCGGTAAGAATGACAGGGAAGAGTTGGGATAAATCTTTGTCAGCTTGGTGAAGAGTGTTCTTGATGTCATAAAGGTGTTTGGTAACCTCAAGGGCAGTTTTATTATCCAGAAGTCTAGCGAAGATAAAGTTACAGAAAGATAGATTGAAGGTGAGTAGGACTTTCCCTCCCATCCTTCCCAGAACTGTATCCATTTCCAGCCAAGAGTCTAGTTGATTCAGTGCTAAATAGTTTTGGAAATCCTCATAGGAACGGCCTTTTTT
>NZ_VMMI01000066.1:0-2047 GCF_013277125.1 Streptococcus sp. 4094
TCCCACAACCGCAACAGCTGGTTCAAACGGAGTTGTCAGGCCTGATAACTCGACGATTACAGTCGATAGTTCGGGTGTCTTGCGAGTAAACAGGTCGGCGCTTGGAATTCCAAGTACACCGTCCGAAGTGGTCGCTAATAAGCTGATTAACCAGAACGGGAACCAGCAAATGAAATACTGGTACGGTTCGAAAGCCCAATATGAAGCAGTTAGAACTAAAGATCCCAACACAATCTATGATGTGTATGAGTAGGTGGTATTATGGCTACAAGAGAAGGAATCTATGTCGGAGGACATGAGATTATAGAACGGTATGTTGGAAGTAAGTTAGTGTGGCAAAAATGGCGGTTTTTAAAACGTTTTAATAATTTAAAAAGCGCATTTATTTATCCACATTCATCTAATACGGTTGCTGTAGATGGAAATTTCATAAGTTTAGCAAGTAGTTTCGATAGTGAAGACAGAAAACTTAAACTTATTAATTATGGTAATTATGATACAGAGGTCTTCTATGCGAATCGAGTTTATGTATACACAAGATACTCAGGTGAAAACAATTACATTGCAGATAAACAATTACATATCGAGTTCGACAGCAACCAAGAAGCTTCAGATTTCAAACAACGCTATCGTGCTGGAACAATAGATATTTACATTTAAGAGGAGAAAATTAACATGGAATTTGTATTAGTAAATAAATTTTTTAGAGTTGGCAAGACGGAAGTCTCTATTCAATGTGACAAGCCGTTTACTTTTTTCACTCGCGAGTTAGAGGGTGACCGTTTGGGTGACACGGACGAAACGCTCATTGAAGCAGTCAAAGAGATTCTACGTACCGAACTTGACCCAATTAGCGCCATTGTCAAAAACCAAGAACAATTGGCTAAAACGCAAGAACAATTGGCTAAAACGACGGAAGCGCTGGAGAAAGCCAACCAACTCATGGATGGCATGCAGAAGGTCAATCTCCAGAATGCTCAGGATATTGAGGATATCTTAGCACGATTGGAAGAGCTGGAAGCTCAAGGAGAGTCTGACCAGGAGGAGAAAGAGGAGGCAGAGGAGGACACCCCTCAGGTTACGGACACAGAAAACCAAGCTGATGAACCAGCCCCAGCGCAGCCAACTACTGAACAACCAGTAGCAGAAGCACCTACACAACCAACCCCAGCGGTAGAAGATAACAAAGAAAGCGAGAAAGAAGATGACATTTCTGAAACGACAAACCAAGAGAGCCCTAGTGAAGACAATGGAGGTAGCAACAATGAGTAAGATTACACTAGACCAAGCAAAAATCGACATGTACATCAACCTACTGGAACGTGGAGCAGTTGACTTTTCATGGGTACATAAACGCTGGAAAGACCGTGTGCGCAAGGAATTGAAGAGACGTGGTTTGAGCCATTTGGCAGACTAGCGAGGTGCTTATGGATGTCTTACAACAAACAGAACATTTCTTTATGAATGTGCTACCAGTAGCGACGCCAATCGTCGTGGCTTGGTTAGGCTATAAAATGCCGAAGAAAACAAAAGAAGAAACAGATAAAATCGTCTCGGAACTAACCGATGTCAAGAAACAGATTGAAGATGTCCAGACTACCGCTAAAGATAGCAATTCCAAAATCGATGAAGTACAAGAGAAGTTAAAAGTACACGACGAGGCGCATCTAAATACAATGAAGTTGCGCCTTGACCGTGATATGCGACGGGCTATTCGTAGAGGGTTCACTTCAAAAGACGAATTTTCCCTAGTGGAAAGTCTGCACAAAAGCTACAAGGCTTTAGGAGGTAATGGCTACATAGACCGCTTATTCAACGATTTTGAAAAATTGGAGATTAAGGAAGACATCTTAGTAGATGATTAGAAAGAGGTGCAGAATGGGTTGTAACAAACGTAGAGTTAATACAACCAATTTGGTTCGGATTGATGGTGGCGACCTTATTAAACAAGGGGATTTGTCTTCTACTTTTGGATTTGAATTGTTAGATGAAAATTACCGTGTCATGACCTTATTTGAGGGTCAAGATGCGGTTGTTACTCTAACAA
>NZ_VMMI01000067.1:0-2714 GCF_013277125.1 Streptococcus sp. 4094
TTCCTAGTTTGCTCTTTGATTTTCATTGAGTATAAAATTCTAACAAACTCAATGCTTTAGTAGTCTGATATGCCAATCTCATGAGGTCTTTTTATCATTTTCCATCATATCCTGACGCAAATGTCTACTGATGTCTCTCATCAGCTTCATTTCTAGTAAATGAAAATCAAGCTCGGAAACTCACCATAGCTTGCTCAAAACACAGCAAGGCAAAGCTGAACTGACTTAAAAAGATTTCCGAAAAGTATCATCATCAATTTCAGACCATTTTTTATAATAACCATTTTATTTTTATCTGTCAAGGTCTTTGAATTCTTTCTTAACAAACCGCTTACAACCTCTACTCTTGAAGAATTTATTTTTCCTTACTGACAAGATTTTAGATGATAAGCCTCCCTAACAGTAAGCTGACCAAGATTAGTCACAAGCAACTCTCCTTTCTCAATTACACTAAATTGCTTTCCTTCCTCTGGGAAAAGTCCTCCACTCTACTTATTCACTTAGAAAAAACGCATCATATCAAGTGATGAAAACCTGATAGGATGCGTTTTATTGTGGGGATATTTACTTCATTTTATCTTGAACTTGATTTTTTCTCAGTATTCTAGCTTATATAATGTTTAAAATTCAAATTCCGCAAGAACATCTTGCCCGCTGGTGACTAATTTTGCTCCTTCTTGAATCAAATGATGGCAACCGTCTGATAGTCCATCTAAAATGCTACCAGGAATAGCAAAGACATCGCGCCCTTCTTCCATTGCTCGCTCACAGGTAATAAGACTACCTGAGCGCATCTTGGCCTCTGCTACAATCACACCACGACAAAGTCCAGCAATGATGCGATTACGAGCAGGAAAATGAAATTTCAGAGGTTGTTCGCCAGATCCATATTCACTGAGAATCAGATGATCATTGCCGATGTAGTCTTGCAAGCGTTTATTGGCTTTAGGATAAAACACATCCAGTCCTGTTCCAATCACTGCAATGGTTTTTCCGCCATTCTGAAGAGCTGCCATATGAGCTGCTGTGTCAATCCCCTTGGCTAATCCACTGACGATAACCAGTTCATTTTCCAAGCCTTGAATGACTTTTTCAACTGACTTCGCTCCCTGTTTGCTACAAGCACGACTTCCTACGACTGCTACCTTAGGGAATTTCAAGAGGTCAAGATTTCCCTTGTAAAATAAAAGCACGGGTGCATCGTATATTTCACTCAAATCCCAAGGATAACAGTCGTCTAAAATAGAGAAAGATGGAAACTTTTGAAATTCTTTCTCCAAATACATATCGTCTATCTGAAAATAACGCTCCATAAAAACAGCTGGATTTCGGCAACCTGATATATCTGCAATATCACCCAACAAAAGCTCCTGATTAACATTTTCACCGTATTCTAGGACATTCAAAATCTGTTGATTGGTCAAACCTGATTTTTTTAACTTATAGATTTCATAGTTTGTGATTTTCATAAATAACTCCATTTCTTTTTCTACTCATCTATTTATTCGTAAAAAATCAAAAAAACATCCGACTATTTGTAATCCCCCAATAATGAAGTATATTGAAAAATCTCCAGACTAGAGAACTCACTGACGGTTCCTAATCTGGAGATTTTTTATTTTTTTATCATAGCTACAAAGCTACTCACTCAGTTCCTGAAAGTAGTATTTTCTTCAAAACTAGACTTCTTCTTTGAGTTGACTGAGAACAGTCTTGATTTCAGAAATTAGTTCTGCTTCTTTTTGAGAATCTTTTTGATGGCTATCTACAAAGAGTCGTGCTTCATCAGCTAATTTCTTAGCCTTGTTTAGAACTTTTTTATCCTTGTCGCTAGCCTCTAGCTCAACTAGAAGTTGATTCAATTCTCTTAAAAGCTTATCTAGTTGAGAATTTTTCTTACGAGCCAGCGCAAAGAGGAGAGCTCCTAGAAGAGAAAGAACTGCAGCTCCTAAGACACCATATAGAGGAACTTCTGTCTCATTTTTAGCTCCCTTGGCACTTTCTGCTTCTTTATTTGAGTTCGACGCAGACTGACTCTTATCAGCTGATGTGCCAGCTTGTAGAGAATTGAGAACCTGTCTAACTTTAGCAAGGACGTCTGCCAATTCTTGAGCTGTTAAGTTTTCATTAGCAAGAGCTGCTTGCGCCTCTCTCAAGATACGCTGTGCTTCATCAAGTGCTTCAGGAGATAGACCTGCTAGATCTTGCAAGCGACGTTCCAGCTCCTCTACCAGAGTACGAAGTTCTGACTTGTCCACAGCCGATGGAATTGTACCTGTTTGGGAATTCCCTACAAATCCTACACTTCTACGAGCTCGGCGCGGAGGAGTTCTTCGATTTCTTGTAGCAGATGGCGGAGTCACAGGACTTGTCCCAGACTGAGCTGTATCCGAAGGAGAAGCTGGTGTTTGGCTACCATCTTTATCTTGACCAGACAGGCTTCTACTATTAGCTTTAGCAATAGCCTCGGCTAGAATCTGATCCATGCTAGATAAAGCTTCTTGCTTCGCTTGATCGATTTCATCTTGTGTTTTGGCTTGGTCAATTTTCTTAAGCGCATCTTGAAGAGTCTGCCTTACCTGGTTTTTAGCACCATCTTTTTCAACTAGAGAGAGATTAGCATTGTCGTCGATAAGAGATAGGCTGAGATTAGCTTTTTGCTCTACTTCTGATTTAGCTGACTTATTCGCCTCTGCGGTTGGATTGATGTTGTT
>NZ_VMMI01000068.1:0-12061 GCF_013277125.1 Streptococcus sp. 4094
TTTATACTCTTCGAAAATCTCTTCAAACCACGTCAGCTTCCATCTGCAACCTCAAAACAGTGTTTTGAGCTGACTTCGTCAGTTCTATCTACAACCTCAAAGCAGTGCTTTGAGCAACCTGCGGCTAGCTTCCTAGTTTGCTTTTTGATTTTCATTGAGTATAAGTCAAGTAATCACTTTGAAGTTTCAAAGCTTAATTTTAAGTTTTCTTTAAGGAAAGTATATTATTCTGAAGGACTCTAAAATTTCACAGCCATTTATTGGTAATGACTACAGAATTCCTAGTCATTGCTAGAAATGGACTAGTTTCTTTGAATAATAGAACTGCTTAACCCTCCTATTCTAGAACGGGAGGGCTGGTATTTCTTTCATGATAGGACTAGATTGTGGTATAATAGAGAGAATAAGTTTTTTTAGTAAGACAAAGGAGAAAATAGATGATTTATGCAGGAATTCTTGCTGGTGGAACTGGCACACGCATGGGAATCAGTAACTTGCCAAAACAATTTTTAGAGCTAGGTGATCGACCTATTTTGATTCATACAATTGAAAAATTTGTCTTGGAACCAAGCATTGAAAAAATTGTGGTTGGTGTTCATGGAGACTGGGTTTCTCATGCAGAGGATCTTGTAGATAAATATCTGCCTCTTCATAAGGAACGTATCATCATTACAAAGGGTGGTGCTGACCGCAATACAAGTATTGAGAAAATCATTGAAGCCATAGATGCTTATCGTCCGCTTACTCCAGAGGATATCGTTGTTACCCACGATTCTGTTCGTCCATTTATTACACTTCGCATGATTCAGGACAATATCAAACTTGCCCAAAATCATGACGCAGTGGACACAGTGGTAGAAGCGGTTGATACCATCGTTGAAAGCACCAACGGTCAATTTATTACAGATATTCCAAATCGTGCTCACCTTTATCAAGGGCAAACACCTCAAACATTCCGTTGCAAGGACTTCATGGACCTTTATGGCTCTCTTTCTGCTGAAGAGAAAGAAATCTTGACAGATGCATGTAAAATCTTTGTCATTAAAGGAAAAGATGTAGCCTTGGCCAAGGGTGAATACTCAAATCTGAAGATTACAACCGTAACAGATTTGAAGATTGCAAAAAGTATGATTGAGAAAGACTAGTAAAATGATTAATCAAATTTATCAACTAACTAAGCCTAAGTTTATCAATGTCAAATATCAGGAAGAGGCTATTGACCAAGAGAATCATATCCTCATCCGCCCTAATTATATGGCGGTCTGTCATGCGGATCAGCGTTACTACCAAGGAAAACGTGATCCAAAGATTTTGAATAAAAAACTTCCAATGGCAATGATTCACGAGTCATGTGGAACCGTTATTTCTGACCCGACAGGAACCTACGAGGTTGGGCAAAAAGTTGTCATGATTCCCAATCATCCTCCTATGCAGAGTGATGAAGAATTCTATGAGAACTACATGACAGGGACTCATTTCTTGTCTAGTGGATTTGATGGCTTTATGAGAGAGTTTGTTTCTCTTCCTAAAGATCGTGTGGTGGCTTATGATGCTATTGAAGATACGGTTGCAGCCATTACAGAGTTTGTCAGTGTTGGCATGCATGCCATGAATCGCTTATTGACCCTTGCTCATAGCAAGCGGGACCGAATCGCCGTTATCGGAGATGGAAGTCTAGCATTTGTGGTTGCCAATATTATCAATTATACTTTGCCAGAAGCAGAGATTGTGGTTATTGGTCGTCATTGGGAAAAATTGGAACTTTTCTCTTTTGCCAAAGAATGCTATATTACTGATAATATTCCTGAAGATTTGGCCTTTGACCATGCTTTTGAGTGTTGTGGTGGTGATGGTACTGGACCGGCTATAAATGACCTGATTCGCTACATTCGTCCTCAGGGAACGATTCTCATGATGGGAGTTAGCGAATATAAAGTCAATCTCAATACTCGCGATGCCTTAGAAAAAGGCTTGCTCTTGGTTGGTTCCTCTCGTTCTGGTCGCATTGATTTTGAAAATGCCATCCAAATGATGGAAGTCAAGAAATTTGCCAATCGTCTTAAAAATATCCTTTATCTAGAAGAACCTGTAAGAGAAATTAAAGATATTCACCGTGTCTTTGCGACCGATTTAAACACAGCCTTTAAAACCGTGTTTAAGTGGGAAGTATAAGTGCTGGAGGTTAATTGTGGAGAAAATCATTAAAGAGAAAATTTCTTCCTTACTTAGTCAAGAAGAGGAAGTCCTCAGTGTTGAACAACTGGGGGGAATGACCAATCAAAACTATTTGGTCAAAACAACAAATAAGCAATACATTGTTAAATTCTTTGGTAAAGGGACAGAAAAGCTTATCAATCGTCAAGATGAAAAGTACAATCTTGAACTACTAAAGGATTTAGACTTAGATGTAAAAAATTATCTTTTTGATATTGAAGCTGGTATCAAAGTAAATGAGTATATCGAATCTGCGATTACGCTTGATTCAACTACAATCAAGACCAAATTTGATAAAATTGCTCCAATATTACAAACTATTCATGCTTCTGGCAAGGAATTAAGAGGAGAATTTGCTCCTTTTGAAGAAATCAAAAAATACGAATCCTTGATTGAAGAGAAAATCCCTTATGCCAACTATGAAGCTGTTCGAGAAGAAGTCTTCTCCTTAGAGAAAAGACTGGCTGACTTAGGTGTTGACAGAAAATCTTGTCATATCGATTTGGTGCCTGAAAACTTTATAGAATCACCTCAAGGACGTCTATATCTGATTGACTGGGAATATTCATCAATGAATGATCCAATGTGGGATTTGGCAGCCCTCTTTTTAGAGTCCGAATTTACTCGTCAAGAGGAAGAAGACTTCTTGTCTCACTATGAGAGTGAGCAAACACCTGTCTCTCGTGAAAAGATTGCCATTTATAAAATTTTACAAGACACTATTTGGAGTCTATGGACTGTCTATAAGGAAGAGCAAGGTGCAGATTTTGGTGACTATGGTGTGAGTCGTTACCAAAGAGCTGTTAAAGGTTTGGCTTCTTATGGAGGTTCAGATGAAAAATAAAAATGGAGTTTCTTTTGGTCTACTCTCAGGTATTTTCTGGGGTTTAGGTCTAACAATTAGTGCTTACATCTTTTCGATTTTTACAGATTTGTCACCCTTTGTAGTGGCTGCTGCTCATGATTTTTTGAGCATCTTTATCTTACTAGCTTTTCTTTTAGTGAAAGAAGGGAAAGTTCGCCTCTCAATTTTCTTAAATATTCGCAATGTTAGTGTTATCATCGGAGCCTTGCTAGCAGGCCCTATCGGTATGCAGGCCAATCTTTATGCGGTTAAGTATATCGGAAGTTCCTTGGCTTCATCAGTATCGGCTATTTACCCTGCGATTTCAGTTTTATTGGCTTTCTTCTTTTTGAAGCACAAGATTTCGAAAAATACTGTGTTTGGGATTGTCTTGATTATTGGAGGGATTATTGCTCAGACCTATAAGGTTGAACAGGTCAATTCCTTCTACATTGGGATTCTTTGTGCTTTGGTTTGTGCCATTGCATGGGGGAGTGAGAGTGTCCTTAGCTCCTTTGCCATGGAAAGTGAATTGAGTGAAATCGAAGCCCTCTTAATCCGTCAAGTAACTTCATTCTTGTCCTATCTTGTGATTGTGCTCTTCTCTCATCAGTCATTTGCTGCAGTGGCCAATGGACAATTGCTAGGTCTTATGATTGTCTTTGCAGCCTTTGATATGATTTCCTACTTGGCTTATTATATCGCTATCAATCGCTTGCAACCAGCCAAGGCTACAGGTCTTAACGTGAGTTATGTAGTTTGGACTGTCTTGTTTGCAGTTGTTTTCTTGGGTGCACCGCTAGATATGCTGACAATTATTACGTCACTTGTCGTTATTGCTGGAGTTTATATTATTATTAAAGAATAAAGGAGATTCGTGTGAAAGCCATTATCTTAGCAGCGGGATTGGGAACTCGCTTGCGTCCTATGACTGAAAATACCCCTAAAGCCTTGGTTCAGGTTAATCAAAAACCTTTGATTGAATACCAGATTGAGTTTCTCAAAGAAAAGGGAATCCATGATATCATCATCATTGTTGGTTACCTTAAAGAACAATTCGATTACTTAAAAGACAAATACGGTGTTCGCCTCGTTTTCAATGATAGATACGCTGACTACAATAACTTTTACTCTCTCTATCTTGTAAAAGAAGAATTGGCTAACAGCTATGTTATTGATGCAGATAACTACCTCTTTAAAAATATGTTCCGCAATGATTTGACACGTTCGACTTATTTTAGTGTTTATCGTGAAGATTGTACCAACGAATGGTTCTTGGTCTATGGAGACGACTACAAGGTTCAAGATATTACTGTTGATAGCAAGGCTGGTCGTATCCTTAGTGGTGTATCCTTCTGGGATGCTCCAACTGCAGAAAAGATTGTCGGCTTTATCGATAAGGCCTATGCAAGTGGTGAATTTGTTGATCTCTATTGGGACAATATGGTTAAGGATAATATCAAAGAGCTAGATGTCTATGTTGAAGAATTAGAAGGCAATAGCATCTATGAGATCGATAGTGTCCAAGACTATCATAAATTAGAAGAAATTCTTAAAAACGAAAATTAAAAATTTTGTATGTGAGTTATAGTCTCGATAAAAATAGTTACATCAAAATGAAATAGGAATTAGGTGAATCAATTGGGGAAGTCAAATTAGTGTGTTCGTCTCCTATTTCAATCTACTATACAAGAAAAGTGCAAATAAGAAATCTCCAGATTAGGAACCATCAGTGAGTTCTCTAGTTTGGAGATTTTTCAATATACTTCGTTATTGGACGGTTACAATTGAGTGTTATCTAGCTTCCGGCTCATTTATTTGTTGATTTAGCCCCATCCCTATCCAGCGGATATGTCGGTGTAATGGAATCCCTAGACAGAGGCGAAACTAAGTCCTTATTTAGTACTCGATCTGTTCCTTGTTGAACATAAGCCACGATGAGACGTAGCGGTTTATCGCCTATGGATTGCTTTTTATACTGAGTCGGATATAATACTGATGTTCCATCTGCTCCTACTAGCCCCCATGCAACGATGTCATAACCTTCTGCTGAGGTTTCAATTCCACCAAAATTTTCATTATGTCCACCTTGAACCAAATACATTTTCAATTGAGAGCCTTGCGGAATATTAGAACTAGATAATCCATTTGGTGGAGTAGGAATTTCCCCATTAACTATAGGTTTTTTTCCTGCTTTTCCCTCTACATCTTGTTGAGCAGTCTTTCCTGGATTTAGTGGAGATTCATCAAATTCTGGTTTTGGTAGTTGATACAGAACCTCTTGAATCTTACTAGACACGTGACCGCTTCCTTCAGTTACTGTTAAGGTTGTATTGTATAGCCCATAGAGATTTTTAGGAGACTGACCGGTAATAGTTAAAACAGCTCGTTTTCCATTACTATCAATTCTTGTTTTGATTGTAGCCCAAGTTTTACCGTCCTTACCCACCGTTGGGAACCCTGATAAAGAAATATTTCTAATAGTTCCAGTTTCTACAGTAGCAATATATTTTAAAGGTATCTCGTTTAAGTTTTGACCGTTATATAAATTACGAGTGTCTCTTTCTCTTCCTGAATCATCCCTAGATCTTTTTTCGTTCCCGGTACTTCCTGTAGCAAACCCATAAACAAGACCGGAAACACTTCTACGATTCCTGGTTCCTCCAGTTTCCTCTGCATCTTTCTTTAGATGAGCAGCCTTTTTATACTCCTCAAGTGCAGCATTAAAGACCTCCTGATTGACAAGCCCATTTTCTGATTGCCCCAATGCTTCGTTGAGTTTATCATAGGCTTCCTTGAGTTTTTGGACTTGTTCTGGATTTTCAGTGCTGGTCTTCAGTTCTTGGAGGAGTTTATGGATTTTGTCCGATAGAGGATAGCTCACTCTATCTAAATAGGAGATTTTAACAATAGGAGATTTTAACTTTGATTTAAGAGAGATAGAATCATAATGAAAACGATATAGCAGACTGAAGCTAGAATAGTAGACCTTGTTTTTGAAAATATTGTTAAAAATTAGTTTGAATTTCTCAACTAATTTATGCAGTTATTACTTCGTTCTGTTATAAAAAACCAAACGCTCCCTTCTCACGATGGAAAAAACAAGCATGTAATAAAAAATTAATAATTCTGACATTTTAAGATACAGAGCTTGCCATCATTGATAAAATCAGCTACCATGAGTAAGTAAGTAAGTAAGTAAGTAAGTAAGTAAGTAAGTAAGTAAGTAAGTAAGTAAGTAAGTAAGTAAGTAAGTAAGTTTTTTTGTCCCGATTATGATATAATGATTAAACTAGGTGAATTTTGCTAGTAGGAGAAGCGATATTTTGCCACTAGATATAAACATGAGACTTCCTTTCCAAAATAACATGACAACATTATTGCTATTTGCTAAGCCTACTAGACAGTTATCCTAGTTTTTTGAATAGAATGAATAGATAAAAGGGGTTACGAACATGACGCCAGAAGAAATGTACTTGACAGATCGATTGGATGTACAGATAGCTCATTTTTTAAAGAAAAGCGTTCAACATCGTAGACGCTATAAGGTATTAAAAATAACAGAAATCGTGGCAGGTTTTCTCATAGCTGTTTTTTGTGCTATTCCTATGCCAGGTGATCGCTACCGTTTGATTTCGGTTGCCTTATCCAGTCTAGGCTTGCTGTGTGAGGGGATTCTCAATTTGTATAATGCCAAGGAACACTGGATTTCTTACCAAAAGACTGCGCAACTCCTGGAGAGAGAAAAATTCCTCTATCAATGCCAAACGGAGAAATATGCAGGAAAAACCAAGGCTTTTGCCCTATTTGTCAAGACATGCGAAGGTCTTATCTCAGAGGAAATCAACCAGTGGGAAAGTATCCAGTCAAAAGAAGTGGCAGCTAGTGCAGATGCTCCAGAGAAAAAAGAATAGGAGGTGGAGAAAATGTCTCAATCCAGCTATCTGTCGCCCTTGCTCTGGTTGAAAAAAGAAGCCGATAAAGAAGAGATGAGCGCAACTCAGTGCCAGATATTTTTCTTTTATTATCAACTGTTTGAACTCTTATTTGCTAGAGAAAGCGACTTGAGAGACTTATGTCTGGGAAGGCAAGGTTTTTATTTCTCGCAGTTAAAGAAAGATTTGCTTTCTGGAGTTTTCCACTTTCTAAAAAACTTGGAGGGAAAAGGGACTCTCAAGGCTAATCAAGAAGTATCAGCTCGCAAAGCCCTTTTTCTAGCCTTGACAACTAGCCAGTCAGATTGGCAAGAGTTAGCTCCTGTTTTTGATTTTTATCAGGCTGTAGGGAGACTTGAACATCCTTCTCTCTTGAGTTCTCAGGACAGACAATATCTGATGTGGATTTACCAGTCAGCTTTGGAGAAGGATTATAGTGTCAAGGTAATTGGCGACAAGCATTTTGTATTGAAGAGACAAGATGCTACTAAATTGACAGCGCGCCAAACTCAAACTTTGGAAATTCTGAGTCAATCAGAAGACTTGGTCAATCCTGTCTATGTTACATTAGGAGAAAAGGGGGTGCTCTTGCTTGATTAAGAGAGGAGATGTTGTAGCTCTTTATTTGCCTTTTCCGACTATTAGTAGCGATTTGGCTGTGAAGAATCATATGTATATCTGTATTGACAACAGCATGACTAAAAACAAAGAGTTGGTTAAAAATCAGACCTTCAAACCAGCCCTCTTGACCAGACGTTTGGTCAAGAACTTTATGATAGAAGAGCCGGATCTAGCTCGTAATCCTTTTACAAGACCAACCTTGATTGACTTAGATAAGGTATTTATGTTAGATAATACGGTCATTCCGACTTCTTATCTAGCCAGACGGCGACGCAATGTCTCAGAAGAATTGTACGAGGAAGTTTTGGATCACTTAGTCCAACCACGGCTGATTTCGCTGGACAAGTCTGAGTTTATGCAACTCAATCCAGGAACTTATTAGGAGGTAGAAGATGACAAATAAAGCAGTAAATGACTTTATACTAGCTATGGATTATGATAAAAAGAAACTCTTGACCCATCAGGGAGAGAGTATTGAAAATCGTTTCATCAAAGAGGGGAATCAGCTACCCGATGAGTTTGTTGTTATCGAAAGAAAGAAGCGGAGCCTGTCGACAAACACAAGTGATATTTCCGTGACGGCTACCAACGACAGTCGCCTCTATCCTGGTGCCCTTCTCGTAGTGGATGAGACCTTGTTAGAGAATAATCCCACTCTTCTTGCGGTCGATCGTGCTCCGATGACTTATAGTATTGATTTGCCTGGTTTGGCAAGTAGTGATAGCTTTCTCCAAGTAGAAGATCCCAGCAATTCAAGTGTTCGCGGAGCAGTAAACGATTTGTTGGCCAAGTGGCATCAAGACTATGGTCAGGTCAATAATGTCCCAGCTAGAATGCAGTATGAAAAAATCACGGCTCACAGCATGGAACAACTCAAGGTCAAGTTTGGTTCTGACTTTGAAAAGACAGGGAATTCTCTTGATATTGATTTTAATTCTGTCCATTCGGGTGAAAAGCAGATTCAGATTGTCAATTTTAAGCAGATTTATTATACAGTCAGCGTAGATGCTGTTAAAAATCCAGGAGATGTGTTTCAAGATACTGTAACGGTAGAGGATTTGAGGCAGAGAGGAATTTCTGCAGAGCGTCCTTTGGTCTATATTTCGAGTGTTGCTTACGGGCGTCAGGTTTATCTCAAGTTGGAAACCACGAGTAAGAGTGATGAAGTAGAGGCTGCTTTTGAAGCTTTGATAAAAGGAGTCAAGGTAGCTCCTCAGACAGAGTGGAAGCAGATTTTGGACAATACAGAAGTGAAGGCAGTTATTTTAGGGGGCGACCCGAGTTCGGGTGCCCGAGTTGTAACAGGCAAGGTGGATATGGTAGAGGACTTGATTCAAGAAGGCAGTCGCTTTACAGCCGATCATCCAGGCTTGCCGATTTCCTATACAACTTCTTTTTTACGGGACAATGTAGTTGCGACCTTTCAAAACAGTACAGACTATGTTGAGACTAAGGTGACAGCTTACAGAAACGGAGATTTACTCTTGGATCATAGTGGTGCCTATGTTGCCCAATATTACATTACTTGGGATGAATTATCCTATGATTATCAAGGTAAGGAAGTCTTGACTCCTAAGGCTTGGAACAGAAATGGCCAGGATTTGACGGCTCATTTTACCACTAGTATTCCTTTAAAAGGGAATGTTCGCAATCTCTCTGTCAAAATTAGAGAGTGTACTGGGCTTGCCTGGGAATGGTGGCGTACGGTTTATGAAAAAACCGATTTGCCCCTAGTGCGTAAGCGGACGATTTCTATTTGGGGAACGACTCTTTATCCTCAGGTAGAGGATAAGGTAGAAAATGATTAGGAGAGAAGAATGTTTGCGACAAAAAGAGTGAATGGCGATTTGTTTTCAGGACTTATCACAGATGTGGATGAGGAAATCATGAATAGCGATCAAAATCGCCTTGATATTGATACTATTGTCATCCACCATAATGGTGGGCTGAGTGATGAAGGGGCTAGAAGTACTTGGTATGTCTCTACAGGTCATGGCACATCTGCTCACTATCAGGTGACTCCTGATAAGATATGGGGGTGTGTTGGTGAAGAGAGCGTTGCCTATCATGCTGGCAACTATGAAGTCAATCAGCGTTCGATTGGTATTGAACACTTAAATAACCGTGGGGAACCTGACTGGACTATTGCAGAGGAAACCTACTGGAACTCAGCACGTTTGATTGCAGATATTTGTGATCGTTATAATTTGCCAATCAATCGTGAGACCATCCATCCTCACCAGGAATTTACTGCTACAGATTGCCCTGGGGGGATTGATCTAAATCGACTCATCCAGATGGCGGCTGAGATTCATGCTGGCGATAGTTTCCAAGTCTCAAAAGAGGAACAGCCTCGAGATGGGAATGGAGAGTATCTAGTGCGTGTGGTAGATGATGATCTCTACATCCGAACAGGCCCAGGTCTGGCTTATCCTGACCAAGGTTTTTGTCCTCTTGGGACTTTTACCATCATGCAGGTAGAAGAAGCAGATGGCTATACTTGGGGCTTGTTGAAGTCGGGTAGGGGCTGGATCGCACTAGACTATACAGAAGAAATCAAATAGAAAAAGGAAGGAAGAATGAATGAAACTAAAAAGTAAAGAAGAGCGCAAAGGGGAAAAGGTTTTTCGTTACTCAATAAGGAAGTACCACTTTGGTGCTGCCAGCGTTGCCGTTGCTGCGCTGATGTTTTTTGCCAACGGGACAGTACAGGCACAAACACCTGACATTTCTCCAGCGACAGAAAGCGGAACGACTAGAACCAGCGCCCTTGTAAGCGATTCCTCGGGGGGGGGGGTATCTGAAGAGCTAAGTGAAGAAACTCCTGATACAGACCCTAGTCAGCCAGAGCAACCTATCCAAGGCAATCGAGAAAACCAAGAGGCTTCAGATAAAAACAAGTCTCTAGTAAAAGATAGCGAAGAAGGCAAGGGAGAAAAACAAGCAGAAGAAGCAAGCCGTCCTACTGTAGATAAGTCACTTGCCGAGTCGGCACAAACCAGTCTGCAAGCTCTACTTGCCAATCTGACACTGGACTCAATGAAAGAACTTCACGCTCGTGTAGAAGCAGGTCTAGCACAAGCTAAAGCTGTTCTTGAAAATCCAAACTCTAGTCAAGAGGAGGTCAATGCCCAAGTTCAAGCCATGAAAACCTTGACTGAGGAAGTCAACAAGGCTTTGGCAGGTGGACTCACATCCCCAGCTGAGCTTGGAGAAGGAAGTGGTGTGACTCAGAGTGAACCAAGCCCGACTCCTAGACGAGGGCGAGGTCGTAGGGGGCAACTAACTCCTCCTACAGCACCAGTGTCAACAGAAAATCAAGAAACCAAGGAAAGGGCGGAGGAAGTTACAGACTACACAAATGGTCCAGGTAGCTATCCTCTATCAGAAAAAATCCATAAACTCCTCCAAGAATTGAATACCAGCACTGAAAATCCAGAACAAGTCCAAAAACTAAAAGAGGCTTACGATAAACTCAATGAAGCATTACAGACGAAAGAAGATGGACTTGTTGACCAGGAGGTTTTCAATGCTGCACTTGAGGAGTATAAAAAGGCTAGTCAACTAGAGAAAGGTGCTAAGGAAGCTGAAAAGAGCAGAAGTCGAAGAAGTGTTTCTGGACTCGTCTACGGGCTGGCTACAGGAAGTGATGGTAAGGAAATAAGGGCTAGGGATAGTTCAGGAAGGGAAAGGGACATCCGTAATTTGTTTAACGGTGAGGACTTAAACGTTCTAGCTTTAAAATATATTGCTACTGTAGAAACTGGAACNNTCAGGGTTCCCAACGGTGGGAAATAACGGTAAGACTTGGGCTACAATCACAAAGAGAATTGATAACAATGGAAAAAGAGCTGTTATAACTATTAGAGGTAAATCTCCTAAAGAATTGTCTGGGGTATACAACACAACTTTAACAGTAGTTGAAGGAAGTAGTCATGTTTCTAGTAAGACTCAAACGATTCTGTATCAACTCCCAAAACCAACATTTGATGGGTCTTATACTGATCCAGGAAAAAGCAGTCAAGAAGCTGTGGAGGGTAAAGCAGAAGAAAAACCCATACTTAGGGGGAGAATCGCTGTTCCGCCAGGTGGATTGACTAGTTCCAATATTGTGAATAATAGTGAATTGAGAATGTTCTTGGTTCGAGGTGGACATAATGACTCGTTTAATGGGGTCGAAACTGGAGCAGAAGGTTTTGACATCGTTGCGTGGGGGAGAGTGGGATCAGATGGAACGGTACCATTCTATCCAACTCAGTACCAAAAACCATCCATAGGCGATGCCCCCCTACGTCTTGTTGTAGCTTATGTTAAACCAGGAACAAACCAAATAATAAATCAAGACCTAGTTTCGCCTTTAAGTAACGAGACTATTAGACCAACTTATCCGATTGATAGGGATGGGGCAAATGGTGAACTTGATGCCGCAGCCAATACGAAGAACACT
>NZ_VMMI01000069.1:0-484 GCF_013277125.1 Streptococcus sp. 4094
ATAAAATTATCTAAAATCTGTGAATTTCACTTGGAAATATTAAAGATATTCTCTAAGAGCGCTTGCTATATCCGAAAAATCGTAGCCCTTTCGTGCTAAAACTTGAGTTAAACGCTGCTTCAGTTTGTATCCTTCATACTTTCGAGCATACTTAGCATATTGCTTATCAAGTTCCTTGAAGATGAGTTCCTGAGTCGTTTCTTGGTCAACTTGACTATCCAACTCGTCAAAAGCAACTTTAGCATCAGAGTAAGAGAAGCCCTTGTTGGTCAAGTTCTGTATAATCTTATCTTGCAGGGCACGAGCTGGAAGTTTTCCCTCATATTTTTTCAATAGTTTATTAGCTACACGTTGAGCAACTTCCGAAAAATCAAATTCTTTCAAGTTCTCTTCTATAGTAGATTTTGAAATTCCTTTTTGTGCTAATTTCTGAGTCAATACATAAGGCCCCTTGTCTCCTGAAAGTTGATTGGCATTGATGCTA
>NZ_VMMI01000007.1:0-120840 GCF_013277125.1 Streptococcus sp. 4094
CTTTGAGGTTGCAGATAAAGTTGACGTGGTTTGAAGAGATTTTCGCAGAGTATTACTGTACTTTAAAGGTCTTGAGATAATTGTCTTTTCCTACTTGACCTTCGAATGTTTTACCATTTTCAAGGTAAGGGAGGTCATCTGATACTGAGGCCTTGACCTTGTAAATCTTCCCATCAACTTTAAAGAAGTAGACTGTGTCTCCCTTGATAACAGCTGATTTGAGGTCTGCTACCACACCCTTGATGCTTTCTGTTGTTGCACTGTCAATTTCAAGGTCGTTTTTATTGGCATACTTACTGAGCATCTCTTCCACTGTCGTAGCAACGATAACATTTTGGTACTCGACTGCGTCTACCAGGGCGTACTCTTTGACCAAGCCAGCATTGTCCTTCAAGCCCATGATGTAGAGAGGCTTGTCATTGAGGTTGATGAGGATTGGGAAGGTTGCCTTGTAGGATTTCTCCTGAACAGCACCTTCGGCTGATTCACGGGCTGATTCTTCGGTCGCAGAAGCCAAGCTATACTTAGTGATTTCTCCTGTTCGCATATTTTCAAGGATAAAACCAAGATTACTTTCATCTGCATTGGCCGACGTCACGCCTGTGTAGAGGTAGATGTCATTGCCGATAGACAAGTAATTATAGCCCTTGGTAGTCTGGGTCACGTTTTTCTTGGAAATCATGGCATTCCAGAAACCATCCTTGTACTTGCCGTTGTAGTTGATTTGCTCAATAGTTTCCTCAGCTGGATAGACCCTGTCCACCCATTCTGGAACATCTGCCAAGCTGTATTCCTTGGTTTCTCCATTTGTAGCATCGAGGATAATGACTGAAATAGGACGAGGAACTGCCAGCCCAAACTGCTTTTGGTAAACTGTAGCCACATAGAAAGGATTGCCCTCATCGTCCACCTCAAAAGATGGAGTCTTGAAGATTTTAGTTGGGTACTTCAAGCGCAGGTGACGCTTGACATCACGGTTAAAATACTCCGAGTCCGAATACTTGATTGGTGTCTTCAAGTCCACCAAGTCCGCATTTCCGGTTACCATGTCCACCTTGATATATTCGCCGATTCCCTTGGCCTGATTGTTAAACCACTTGATAGGGTCTGCGTATTCTAATGGTGTAACCCGATAAGGCTTCCCATCAATTGTCAATTGGGTATAGGTATCTGCCGCTACGTACTGCGACACCTTATCGGTTAGGGAACCCAAGTAGCGGTCACCAATTTTTTCAGCAGTACTTCTATCTAAGATTGGAACCTTACTGGTGTCAGTCTTAGGAAATTCAGTAAAGTCTTTTTCCGTAACCGTGACTACATTGGCATAATTTTTAGCCTGAAAAATGCTAGAAGTTACCAAGGAAACCAAACCTGCCAAGAGAAGAATTCCTCCAATAGAAGCTAAAAGAACTTTCCCTAACCGATTGATTTTGAAACCCTCAAGATTTAAGGCAGCTTCCGCCTTGCCGTGGCGCACATGAACCGTTTTGACCAGATTGATCCCCTTGCCAAAGCCAAATAAGATTGCTACAAGCAGCAAATGCCCACAGAGGAAAAAGAGAAATTCCCAGCTGGTCAGGTTAAGGGGCGGTAAAAAGATATACCAGGTCGTTGCGATAAAAATAAGTTCAAAGATTATTCGTTTCATTTGCTTTCCTCCTAAATGATTCGTCCTTCCAAGTGATCCAGTTCATGCTGGCAAATCTGGGCTGGGAAGCCTGTCAAGGTAATGGTCTGTTCCTGCCACTTGCTGTCACGATAAGCAACCCTTATGGTTTCATAGCGGGTCGTCGGTCGAACCCCAGCCAAAGACAAACAGCCTTCCTCTGTCTCATAAGGTACTTCAAAGGACAGGAGCACTGGGTTAAACATAACCACAGGAACCAATCCAAGATTAAAGATAATCACGCGCTTCTGCACCCCAATCATATTGGCTGCTAGACCAACACAAGTTTCTCGATTTGCTAAGAGTGTATCCTGTAAGTCTCTAGCAAGATGCAGGTCTTCCTGATTTGCCGGCTGAGACACCTGAGATAAAAATAAAATATCCTTCACAATTTTCTTTTCCACTTCCTCACACTCCTCTTGCTTTTTACTATATTATAGCAATTATAGCACAAAAGCTGATAACTGCAAGCCCTTTCCCTCAACTATAGTAAAAAGTCATCCGAAGATGACTTTTTTTAAATCGCATTCTTGTCAAAGCCGAGTTTACGTTGAACAAACTTAACAATTTCGACAATAATAATCATTGAGAAACTTCCGCCCATGACGATTCCCCATTGAGACAAGTCTAGTTTGGTTACGTGGAAGATTCCTTCAAGCGGTTCTACGACAATTGTTGCCATAAGAAGGATGAAGGATACCAAGATAGACCAGTTGAAGGTCTTAGACTTGAATGGGCCAACTGTCAAGATGGATTGGTAAACAGATTTCACATTGTAGGCATGGAAGAGCTGAATCAAACCAAGGGTTGCAAAGGCCATAGTAAGGGCATCAGCATGAATGGCATGATTGTCCCCCACATGTACTGGATAAGCAATCGCAAGGGCATAAACACTCATAACAATAGCTGCTTGGAGTACACCTTGATAGATGATAGAACTCAAAACACCACCTGAGAAGAAGCTTGCCTTGCGTCCACGTGGTTTATGGTTCATGACACCAGGCTCAGCAGGTTCAACACCTAGTGCAATTGCTGGGAAGGTATCCGTTACCAAGTTAATCCACAAAAGATGAACTGGTTGCAAGACGTCCCAACCAAACAAGGTTGATAGGAAGATGGTCAATACTTCAGCAGTATTGGCAGAAAGAAGATATTGAATAGTCTTTTGAATGTTTGAGAATACCTTACGTCCTTCTTCAACTGCGACGATGATAGTCGCAAAGTTGTCGTCAGCAAGAATCATGTCAGAAGCCCCCTTAGAAACCTCTGTACCAGTGATTCCCATACCGATACCGATATCGGCTGTTTTCAGAGCTGGCGCATCATTGACACCGTCACCTGTCATGGCAACGACCTTACCTTGTTTTTGCCAAGCCTTGACGATACGAACCTTGTGCTCTGGAGACACACGGGCATAAACAGAGTATTGAACAACTACTTTTTCAAAGTCTTCATCTGACAGTTCATTGAGTTCAGCACCAGTTAAAACGTGGCCTTCTGTATCATTTGCGTCAATGATTCCCAAACGTTTAGCAATAGCTTCTGCTGTGTCTTGGTGGTCACCTGTAATCATGATTGGACGGATTCCCGCTTCCTTGGCTACACGAACAGCCTCAGCTGCCTCGGGACGTTCAGGGTCAATCATCCCAATCAAACCAGTAAAGATTAAATCATTTTCAAGCTCTTCAGAAGTGAGATTTTCTGGAATACTATCGATAATCTTATAAGCACCTGCAAGGACACGCAAGGCTTGATGAGCCATTTCAGAATTGTTTGTATGAATGAGATTTGTAACCTTCTCATCAATCGGAGCAATATCCCCAGCTTTGTCACGAAGAACACAACGTTTCAAAAGTTGGTCTGGCGCACCCTTGACTGCTACAAGGAAACGACCATCTGGCAATGGGTGAACTGTTGACATGAGCTTACGGTCAGAGTCAAATGGCAATTCAGCTACACGAGGATATTTGTCTAAAAATCCTTTAACATCGTAGCCCTTGTCCAAGGCATATTGGATAAAGGCTGTTTCGGTTGGGTCACCAATCAGATTTCCTTCCACATCGATTTTCGTATCATTTGCCAAGACAACTGAACGAAGTAGTGGCATTTCAAGACCTAGTTCAATGTCATCAGCTGAATCATGTAGAACCGCATCGTAGAAGACTTTTTCGACTGTCATCTTGTTCATAGTCAGCGTACCAGTCTTATCAGAAGCGATGATTTCAGTTGAACCAAGTGTTTCTACTGCTGGCAACTTACGAACGATAGAGTTTCGTTTGGCCAAAACTTGAGTACCAAGGGAAAGAACGATGGTCACGATAGCAGGAAGTCCTTCTGGAATGGCTGCAACGGCAAGGGCAACAGAAGTCAACAACTCACCAAGTGGATTTTTTCCTTGAATGAAGACACCCACTACAAAAGTAACAAGGGCAATGACCAAGATTGCATAGGTCAAGACCTTAGAAAGGTTGTTCAAGTTTTGTTTGAGGGGTGTATCCGTCTCATCCGCATCTTGGATCATACCAGCAATATGACCAACTTCAGTGTACATACCTGTATTGACAACAACACCAAGACCACGACCATAGGTCACGTTAGAGTTTTGGAAGGCCATATTGACACGGTCACCAATACCAGCATCTGCAGCAAGTTCAACTGTCAAGTCTTTTTCAACTGGAACAGACTCACCTGTAAGAGCTGCTTCTTCGATTTTAAGAGAGTTAGCTTCAAGCAAACGTAGGTCTGCAGGTACTACATCACCAGCTTCAAGGGCAACAATATCACCTGGTACTAATTCTTTAGAGTCAATCTCAGCCATGTGCCCATCACGAAGAACACGGGCAGCTGGACTAGACATGGATTTGAGGGCTTCGATAGCTTCTTCTGCTTTTCCTTCTTGGTAAACACCAAAGGCAGCATTGATGATAACCACGGCTAAGATGATAATGGCATCTGCGATATCTTCCCCACCAGAAGTCACGACTGACAAAATAGCTGCCGCAACTAGGATGATAATCATCAAATCCTTAAACTGCTCGATGAATTTGACCAGGATTGATCGTTTCTCGCCTTCTTCGAGTTCATTGTGGCCAAATTCAGCAAGGCGCTTTTCCGCCTCACTTGATGACAAACCTTGCTCGGTCGCATCCACAGCCTGCAAGACCTCTTCAGGACTCTGAGTGTAAAACGCTTGGCGTTTTTGTTCTTTTGACATGTGTCTCCTCCTTGACATTGTGTGCAAAACAGACTCTCTTTTCCCTCATCGTATCTTTTTACGACAAACAAAAAGAGACCTGTTAATCATAACAAGTCTCGCTGTTTAAGATAGTGCCGGAAAGCATACTTTTCAGTATAAAATTCGGAATGACGACACTATCACAGGTTTCTGCCAGCTACTCCCTTGAGTAATTCTATTATACCAAATTTTGAAAAGTTTTCAAAGAGTAAAAACTGACTCATTTGAATTTTCTCTTGAAAACCAGTATAATGGTAGAATGCTATGTGACTAGAAAGGAAGTTGAATGAAGCAATCTATTTCAAATCTCAAGTTGGCTGAGCGTGGGGCCATTATCAGCATTTCAACCTATTTGATCTTGTCTGCAGCAAAATTAGCAACAGGCCACCTCCTTCATTCATCCAGTTTGGTGGCCGATGGTTTTAACAACATATCGGACATCATTGGAAATGTGGCCCTCTTGATTGGCATTCGGATGGCGCGCCAACCTGCTGACCGAGACCACCGTTTTGGTCACTGGAAGATTGAAGATTTGGCTAGCTTAATCACTTCCATCATCATGTTTTATGTTGGCTTTGATGTGCTGAGGGATACCATTCAAAAGATTCTCAGTCGGGAAGAAACGGTCATTGATCCTCTGGGTGCAACTCTAGGAATTATGTCTGCAGCGATTATGTTTGTGGTGTATCTCTACAACACTCGCCTCAGTAAGAAATCCAACTCCAAGGCACTAAAGGCTGCCGCCAAGGACAATCTTTCTGATGCTGTTACCTCACTTGGTACGACTATTGCCATCCTAGCTAGCAGTTTCAATTATCCGATTGTAGATAAACTGGTTGCTATCATCATCACTTTCTTTATCTTGAAGACCGCCTATGATATCTTTATCGAGTCTTCCTTTAGTCTTTCAGATGGCTTTGACGATCGTCTGCTTGAGGACTATCAAAAGGCCATTATGGAAATTCCCAAGATCAGCAAGGTTAAGTCGCAAAGAGGTCGCACCTACGGTAGCAACATTTACCTTGATATTACGCTAGAAATGAATCCTGACTTATCTGTTTTTGAGAGTCATGAAATCGCGGATCAGGTCGAGTCTATGCTGGAGGAGCGTTTTGGCGTCTTTGACACCGATGTCCATATCGAGCCAGCACCTATCCCTGAGGATGAAATTTTAGACAATGTCTATAAAAAATTGCTTATGCGTGAACAATTGATTGATCAAGGAAATCAACTGGAAGAACTCTTGGCTGACGATTTTGTCTATATTCGTCAGGATGGAGAGCAGATGGATAAAGAGGCTTATAAAGCCGAAAAAGACTTGAATGCTGCTATCAAGGACATCCAAATCACTTCCATCAGTCAGAAAACAAAACTCATCTGCTATGAGTTAGATGGTATCGTCCATACCAGTATCTGGCGCCGCCACGAAACCTGGCAAAATATCTTTCATCAAGAAACCAAAAAAGAATAGAGAAATCCTGTCCATGAGACGGGATTTTTCCATTCTTCTAGCTATCAAACTCACTTAAATACTCATAGCGTTCGTATTTTTCAAGGAGTGCTTCGTTTTTCTCATCCAGTTCTTTTTGGAGAGTAGCCAGCTTACCAAAGTCAGAGCCGTTGGCCTGCATTTCCTCTTCAATCGCAGCGATACGGTTTTCCAAGGCTTCAATATCACCTTCAATGCTTGCCCACTCCTGCTTTTCTTGGTAGGTCATGCGTTTCTTCTCTTCTCGAACCTTGACCACTTTTTCCTTTTCGGCCTTTTGCACTTGATTGGCCATCTCTGTTTCAAAGGCTTTTTCATCAAGATAGTCGGTATAATGACCAAAGAAAGGACGAATCTTGCCATCCTCAAAAGCGAGAATCTTAGTCGCTACCTTATCTAAGAAATAACGGTCGTGACTAACAGTCAAAACTGGACCAGCAAAGCCTTGCAAGAAATTCTCCAAAACTGTCAAGGTTGCAATATCTAAGTCATTTGTCGGCTCGTCCAAGAGAAGAACATTTGGTTTCTCCAAGAGCAGTTTGAGGAGATAAAGACGTTTTTTCTCTCCCCCAGACAATTTCTCAATCAAGGTCCCATGCGTCGAACGTGGGAAAAGGAACTGCTCCAGCAGCTCTGCAATCGAAGTCGTAGAACCACCGCTGGTCTTGACCTCTTCTGCCACTTCCTGCAAGTAATTGATCACTCGCTTGCTTTCATCCAAGCCCTCAATTTGCTGAGAGAAATAGGCAATGCGAACTGTTTCCCCAATCACAACTTGACCTGCTGTCGGCTCAAGACTGCCTGCAATCAGGTTGAGCAGGGTTGATTTTCCAACACCGTTATCCCCAACGATTCCGATGCGGTCTTTGGCCTGCACCAAGAGATTAAAATCTTGCAAAATAGGCTTGTTTTCATAGGCAAAGGAAACATCCTGAAACTCGATGACCTTTTTCCCAATCCGACTGGTTTCAAAGTTCATGGTCAAGTCTGTCTCAGTAACGCCACCTGAAACTTCTTTCTTCAAATCGTGGAAACGATTGATACGAGCCTGCTGCTTGGTCGCACGCGCCTGCGGTTGTCTGCGCATCCAGGCCAATTCTTGTTTGTAGAGTTGTTCTTTTTTATGAAGAAGAGCCGCGTCGCGCTCATCCTGTTCCGCCTTTAGGCGAACATAGTCCTGGTAATTTCCCTGATATTCGGTCAAGCCTGCGCGATCCAATTCGAAAATGCGAGTTGACAAAGCGTCTAGGAAATAACGGTCATGGGTAATAAAAAGGACGGTCTTCTTAGAATTTTTCAAAAAGAGGGTCAGCCACTCAATAGTCGCAATGTCCAGATGGTTGGTCGGCTCATCCAGAAGCAAGAGGTCGTGGTTGCCAAGTAAGACTTGCGCCAACTGGACCCGTCTTCTTAGACCACCTGACAATTCCCCAACAGGAGTAGATAAGTCCTGAATCCCCAGCTTGCTAAGAACCGTCTTGACCTGACTCTCGATTTCCCAAGCTTGGAGAGAGTCCATTTCAGCCATGACCCGTTCCAAACGAGCCTGCTTGTCCTCACTGTAGTTGAGCATGAGAAGTTCATACTCACGAATAAGCTGGATTTCCTTGAGGTCGCTAGATAGAACCGTATCCAAGACCGTCTTGCTATCATCAAAATCAGGATCTTGGGTCAAGTAACCAATCTGGTAATCATTCTTAGCTGAAAAGGGACTAACATCCCCATCAAATCCAGAAACACCAGAAAGAACATCTAAAAGGGTGGTCTTACCAGTCCCATTGACACCGATTAAACCAATTCTATCCAAGTCATGGATGATAAAGGAAATATCCTTAAAAACGGTCTTATCACCGACGGATTTACTTAGTTTTTCAACGATAAAATCACTCATTTTTTCTCCCTTAGATAAGCATGGATGGCTTGACGGTCATTTTCCAATTCTCCATCGACAATAGCAAACTCAATCTCTGTTAAAATCTCTCCCAAGTCTGGTCCCGGCTGATAGCCATATTCCTTGATCAAAATACCACCATTAATCTGAATTTCTTTCTTGTCATGAATGGTCAGACTCTGGTAGGTTTCTGTGATGGCTTGTGGGTTGACTGGTTTTCCCTGAGCCTGACGAAGACTTTCAGCCTGTAAAAGCAAATCCAAGTCAAAGCGATAACAATCTCGCTTGCTCAATTCTCCCTTTTCACGCAATGCCAAAATAGTCAGCAAATCCTGTACCTGCTTGGCAAACTGGCGTGAGGTCTTCCAAGCTTTCAAAAATGGCTGCGCATTTTCAATCTCCAAAGCCCACAGTAAAGCTGCCCAGGCTTGCTCTGAAGATTCAAAGGTGAAATCAGTCTCCAAATCAAACAGTCTATTGAGCTTGTCCTGGCTAGCTGCCATATCAGGGAGATAGTCATAAGCTTGACTCTCAATCATGGAAGCCAAACCCCTTCTCCAAAATGGAGCCAGCAAGAGTTTATCAAACTCAACGAAGGTACGCTCCACAGAAATTTTCTCCAAAAGTGGCGTCAAGGTCTTCATAGCTTTAAAGGTTTCTGGCTCAAGTTCAAAGCCAAGACTGGCCTGAAAACGGAAACCACGCATAATCCGCAAAGCATCTTCGTTGAAGCGCTCACTAGGAACTCCAACCGCCCTCAAGACCTGCTTTTCCAAATCGTCTAAGCCATGGAACAAGTCTATGATTTCTCCTGTCTCATCCAAGGCAAAGGCGTTGACTGTGAAATCACGGCGTTTGAGGTCTTCTTCTAGCGAACGAACAAAAGAAACCGCACTGGGTCTGCGATAGTCCACATAGACATCTTCAGTTCGAAAGGTGGTTACCTCATACTCCTCATCCCCATCTAAAACCAAGACGGTTCCATGCTCGATTCCGATATCGGCTGTTCGCGGAAAAATCTGCTTGGTCTCTTCTGGATAAGAAGACGTCGCAATATCCACATCATGGATAGGACGATTGAGGAGGGCGTCTCGAACAGAGCCCCCAACAAAATAGGCCTCAAAACCTGCTTCTTTAATTTTTTCTAATACTGGTAAAGCCTTCTGAAATTCAGAAGGCATTTGCGTTAATCTCATAATAAGTGTTCTAATCCATAGACAAGCTCATGACGCTTGACAACTTCTTTAATTCCCAAATTAACCCCTGTCATGAAGGAGCTGCGATCATAGGAGTCATGACGGAGGGTCAATCCTTCTCCCTGATTGCCAAAGATGACTTCCTGATGGGCTACCAAACCTGGCAAACGAACTGAGTGAATCCGCATACCATCAAAGTCAGCACCACGGGCACCTGCAATCAATTCTTCTTCATCAGGCGCACCTTGCTGGATAGACTCTCGAACTTCCGCCATCAGCTCAGCTGTTTTAATAGCTGTTCCACTCGGGGCATCCTTTTTCTTGTCATGATGGAGCTCGATAATCTCCACATTTGGGAAATATTTAGCAGCCTGCGTCGCAAATTGCATGAGTAAGACAGCACCCAAGGCAAAGTTAGGAGCGATCAAACCACCCAAATTTTGTTCACGAGAAAATGCTTTTAACTCTGCAATTTCTTCACTTGTGAAACCAGTCGTTCCAACTACTGGAGCAAATCCATTTTCAAGAGCAAAACGTGTATTTTCATAGGCAACAGTTGGAGTAGTAAAATCTACCCAGACATCCGCTTCAAAACCTGCTAAATCAACCTTATCCTTGAAAACAGGAATACCCTGCCATTCTGACTCAGACTCAAAAGGATCCAAAACTGCTACCAAGTCCAAGTCTGGATCAGCCAAGACCATCTGACAAGCAGCCTGGCCCATCTTTCCCTTAAAACCAGCAATAATTACTCGAATACTCATCTCTACTCCTGTCTAAGATACTAAGGACGTTAGCTGCCCATGAAAAATAGGGAATGGCGCTGACTTCCCACGAAAGGCAAGACAGGCATCTTTTTTCAAGAGGTAGCTAGTCCGTGTTCAATGGCTATGATACAAGATTTCTTAACTAGCCTAGAAGCGCCAACTAAATCACTGGAATATAACCCAGAGCAATACTTCCTGCTCCTAGGTGGGTTCCAATGACACTACCAAATGTAGCAAGTGAAACATCTGAACTCAATCCAGATTCAATCAAGTGCTGACGCAATTCCTCAGCCTTTTCAGGAGCATTCCCATGAATGACAATGACACGATATTGCCCTGAAGCTGTTGCTTCCTTGATAATCTCAATTAAGCGCTTAGTTGCTTTCTTTTCCGTACGAACTTTTTCGTAAACTTCAATCACACCTTGGTCATTGAAATAGAGGATTGGCTTAATGCTAAGCAAATTGCCCAAAATAGCAGCACCATTTGAAAGGCGTCCACCTTTCACCAAATGATCCAAATCATCTACCATGATAAAGGCTGACGTACGACTGATTTGAATGGCTAGCTTATCCTGAATGCTGGCAAAATCATCGCCCTGGTCACGCCAATTAAAGACGCTTTCAACCATGATACCCAGAGGAGCACTTGTAATCAAAGTGTCTGGAAAAGCAATGGTTAAGCCCTCATATTCATCTATCATATACTGTATATTTTGGTAAAAACCTGAAATTCCAGAAGATAGGAAAAGCCCCAAAGCATGGGTATAGCCTTGTTCTTTGAGCGAAGTTAAGATTTCATCTAACTTGGCAATACTTGGTTGACTAGTCTTAGGCAGTTCAGAAGCCTGAGCCATTTTTTGGTAAAATTCCTCAGCAGTCAGATTGATGCCTTCGACATACTCCTCACCATCAATATTGACAGGAATATCCAAGACAAATAAATCTTCTCTTTGCAAGGTCTCTGCACTGAGATAGGCAGAGGAATCTGTGATAACAGCTAATTTCATATTAGAACTCCAAATTGATTCCTGGTAAGTCTAATGCAATTTCAGTTACTTCGTAAGTCAAACGGTTGAGCATATTCAAACATGGACGAGCCAAAGTTTCCACTTCTTCTTGGCTCAATTCACTTGGTTCATTGACAATACGGCCATCGATGTGGTTTACCTGTGAAATGGTTCCACTGATGACAAACTTATCAAATACAATCATAAAGGTCAAGATGACAATCAAGGAAGTCACTTGATTTTCTTGATCATGTTGGAGCAATTGGAAGTTCACATCCACCTTAGTTTCAGGAGCTCCATTTTCATTTTCCCATTCAAAATTACGCGCATCAAAATGATACTGACTAACAAATTCTTGTTCACGTTTAAGATTCATGTCTTTCTCCCTCGGCTACAATATTATAAGCTATTGTACCATAATTTTTTATTTTCATCTAGTTTTCTAGGATTTAGTCAATCCCGATTTCAGCTCGAACTACGTCTGCGATGGTATCAACATAGTAGTCTACTTCTTCTGTTGTAGGCGCTTCTGCCATAACACGCAAAAGGGGCTCTGTTCCACTTGGGCGTACTAGGATACGACCATTCCCTGCCATTTCAGCTTCCATCTTCTCGATGATGACCTTGATAGCTGGCACTTCCATTGCCTTTTCCTTCATGGCATTTTCCACTCGGATATTGACTAATTTTTGTGGATAGATGGTTACTTCTGCTCCCAACTCTGACAAGCTCTTACCAGTTTCCTTCATGATTTTGGTCAATTGGACAGCGGATAATTGGCCATCACCTGTTGTATTGTAATCCATCAAGATGACGTGACCAGACTGTTCACCACCGAGGTTGTAGCCTGATTTTCTCATTTCTTCAACAACGTAGCGGTCGCCAACTGCAGTGACTACCTTGTTAATACCTTCACGGTCCAAGGCCGTGTGGAAGCCAAGGTTGGACATCACAGTTGTCACAATTGTATTTTGAGCCAATTGTCCTTTTTCAGAAAGGTATTTCCCGATAATGTACATGATCTTGTCACCATCAACGATGTCACCATTCTCATCAACAGCAATCAAACGGTCACTGTCTCCGTCAAAGGCCAAACCAATAGCTGAGCCGCTTTCTTTGACCACTTCTTGAAGGGTTTCTGGGTGGGTTGAACCAACATTAAGGTTGATGTTAAGACCATCTGGTGTTTCCCCTATAACAGTCAACTGAGCACCAAGGTCTGCAAAGATTTGACGGGCACTTGTAGAAGCTGCACCATTAGCTGTATCCAAGGCAACCTTCATTCCTTCAAGAGGAGTTCCAGTTGAAACAAGGTATCCTTCATACTTACGCAAGCCTTCTGGATAATCTACCAAGGTTCCCAAGCCTTCTGCACTTGGACGAGGAAGAGTATCTTCTGCAGCATCTAGCAAGGCTTCAATTTCTGCTTCTTTTTCATCATCTAGTTTGAAGCCATCACCGCCAAAGAACTTAATTCCATTATCAAGGGCTGGGTTGTGGCTAGCAGAAATCATGACACCGGCGCTTGCTCCCTCTGTTTTAACCAAGTAAGCTACTGCTGGTGTCGCCAGAACACCTAGTTTGTAGACGTGAATCCCTACAGAGAGGAGACCTGCCACCAAGGCAGATGCTAACATTTCCCCAGAAATACGTGTATCACGTCCTACAAAAACTTTCGGTGCTTCCGTTTCATGTTGGCTAAGAACATAGCCTCCAAAACGTCCTAGTTTAAAGGCCAATTCTGGCGTTAATTCTACGTTAGCTTCTCCACGGACTCCATCAGTCCCAAAATATTTACCCATTTTTACAAAATCCTTTTTCTATTTTTAATTCGTTTTTGAACTAGTTGCTTTCGTTGACGACGATGTCTCCGACGAACTGCTTGCGCTTGAATTTGATGTGCTTGAACTTGGTGCTACTGGTTTTGTAGTCACCTTCATTATTGTATCAAAGGGAGTGATAACTGCCGGTAAGACAACACCATTGCGGTCGATTGCCTGCAAAGGTACTGAACCACTGTAATTACCTGTTATGCGTTCGCTGGTTGGCAAGACAGCGATAATCTTATCAATTCTATCCAATGTCTCTTGGTCACTCGTAATCGACACTTCTTCATCTGACAGCGTGACATTTTCAATCTGTACCCGACTATCAATTTGACTAGGGTCAATCTCTGGTACAACCTTTACCTTATTCTTCTGAGCCTTCTTACCAATCTTGACTGTAATTTTTTGCGGAGTCGCCACAGCGGTCAGCCCATTGGGTAAATCTTCAATGCTCAAAGGAACTTCAATCGTTCCAACACTGGCATCTGTTAGGTCAGCAGTAACCTTGAATTTACGTGTGCTTTCTTGCATTTCACTAGCTAGCGATAGGCGATTTGCACCAGTCAAGACCACTGATACTTCTGAAGCAAAACCACTAATAAAATACTCATCACTATTATAGCGTATGTCAATAGGGACATTTGTTACTGTATTCGTATAGGTTTCCGTTTTTACCTGCCTAGCACTGGTACTGTTTTGAAAATTCGTCGCCGTAGCATAGACAAATAAGACACAAGCAAAAAAGAGTGAGGATATAATATATAAACTATTTTTTCTCATGTTTCCATCCTCCCAGCAATCGTTCTTTAAAACTAAGACCTGCTTCCTCTTTTGGAAGTAAGATTTCACGTAATTCTGTTTCAAATTCATCAAGTGTTAGGTTGTGCTTAAAGCTTCCATTATAGGTTATCGAAATTCCTCCCGTTTCCTCTGATACGACAAAAGTCAAGGCATCTGAGACTTCTGATAAACCGATAGCCGCCCGGTGTCTGGTCCCAAATTCCTTGGAAATTCCTGTACTTTCTGTCAAGGGCAGATAGGCAGACGTCACAGCGATACGTTCTTCTCTGATAATCACCGCACCATCATGTAGGGGAGTGTTGGGAATAAAAATGTTAATGAGAAGTTCTGCAGAAATCTTAGCATCTAAGGGAATTCCTGTCGAAATATACTCCTGCAAGGTACGTACACGCTGAATAGCAACCAAGGCCCCGATTTTACGAGGACTCATGTATTCAACAGACTTAACAAAGGCACGAATCATCTGTTCCTCAGCACTAATAGGGGCATTGGAAAAGAAATCTGTCGCTCTTCCCAAACGTTCCAAACCAGTCCGAATCTCTGGAGAGAAGATAACAACCGCCGCAATAACCCCATAAGTGATAATTTGATTGATTAACCAAGAAATCGTAGTCAAGCCAATCATATTTGCAAGGATTTGAGCTAAAATAAACACCAAAACTCCACGTACCAAAATCATAATCTTGGTTCCTGCAATAGCTTTTGTAAAATGGTATAAAATATAAGCAACAATCAAAATATCAATCAGATTGATAGCTATCGTCCATGGACTTGCAAACAAACTGGTCCAATATTGCAGATTGGATAATTGTTGAAAATTCATCCCTGATATCCTCCCTATCAAAACACTTTCGTCCTATTATACCATTTTCTGGCATTTTTTTCCCTATCCTAGTCCATTTTACATTGAGCAAAAATATGATACAATAAACTGACTAGAAAAAACAAAGGAGAAACCATGTCTCAACTCTATGATATTACCATTGTAGGTGGTGGTCCTGTCGGTCTTTTTGCGGCCTTTTACGCCCACCTACGCCAAGCCAAGGTTCAAATCATCGACTCTCTTCCCCAGCTAGGTGGACAACCTGCTATTCTCTACCCTGAAAAGGAAATCCTAGACATCCCAGGCTTTCCAAACCTGACTGGAGAAGAATTGACTAACCGCTTGATTGAACAGCTAAACAGCTTTGATACCCCTATTCATCTCAATGAAACAGTTCTTGAAATTGAAAAACAAGAAGAAGGCTTTGCCATTACCACTTCTAAAGGAAGTCACCTATCTAAAACTGTTATCATTGCTATGGGTGGCGGTGCCTTCAAGCCACGTCCTTTGGAACTAGAAGGCGTTGAGGGCTATGAAAATATCCACTACCACGTTTCTAACATCCAGCAATACGCTGGTAAGAAAGTGACGATTCTTGGTGGAGGAGACTCGGCTGTGGATTGGGCTTTGGCTTTTGAAAAAATTGCGCCAACTACCCTTGTCCACCGCAGAGATAATTTCCGCGCCTTAGAACACAGTGTCCAAGCCTTGCAAGAATCATCTGTAACCATCAAGACACCATTCGTCCCTAGCCAACTCCTTGGAGATGGAAAAACGCTTGATAAACTTGAAATCACAAAAGTTAAATCTGATGAAACCGAAACGATTGACCTAGACCACCTTTTTATCAACTATGGTTTCAAATCTTCTGTCGGTAACCTCAAAAGCTGGGGGCTCGACCTCAACCGCCACAAGATTATCGTCAACAGCAAACAGGAATCCAGCCAAGCAGGTATCTATGCTATCGGTGACTGCTGCTACTATGACGGAAAAATTGACTTGATTGCGACAGGTCTCGGAGAAGCTCCAACTGCTGTCAATAATGCTATCAACTACATCGACCCTGAGCAAAAAGTACAACCAAAACACTCTACTAGTTTATAAAAAAGAACCACGAGTCACATAGGATTCGTGGTTTTAAAATGAACTACACCTCAAAAGTTAGACAGAAATACATCTAACTTCTGATATGCAGCCCACCTTCTCTTTGCTCTTGTTTGAATAAGAAATTTTTTGAAGAATCATTAGATTATACAAAGTATTCATATCAGCCTTTTAAAGCTATATAAAAACTCTCCAACTATTCTATTATACCATATAAAAAAATAAATAAATAGACTTGTTTTTTTCTTTTTTTGACGTATACTAATAATAGAAAGCGCTTTAAATAAAATAAAAGGAGGTTTTATGAGGAAAGTAAATAAGGACATTTTATTCTTAACTGGAATCATAGTTTTATGTTTTGGTTTTTTATTATTTCACATCAACCCCTATTATGCCGAACCCTATGCGACACTGAAAGAAAGAATAAATTTATTCTTTTGGCAACTATATTGGAGACCTGTAGGAACTCTCAGTATTATTTCGGGTTGCATTATAACTTTCAAAGGATTGAAAAAATAATCTTTTACTCATGAAGAAAGGAAATTTGTTATGATTAAACTGAAACTATTGTTTTTCTCTCTACTATCAAGTCTATTATTCTTAGTCACAACATCTACGGTTTTTGCTGATGTCTATCCTGGTACAAATTATGAAATTGTATCTAATCGTATTGTAAAAGATATCAACACAGGAGAGTTATTGTCATTTTATACGACTGAACTTAGAGACGCCTATTTAGAGTCTAAATCTACGTATCAGACTCGTTCTAATGCAACTGGTGTTGCAGACTATAGAACTAAATACTCTCACTCTTACAAGAAAAGCACCACATCAGGTCCTGTAAGTTCAACTGCCTATGGTGGAAAAGCTGGAGCTACTCTGACTGTAGGTGCAGGTGTTAGCTTTTCTGCTCCGGAGTCTGGAGCTGGACTTAGTTTAAATCACTCAGTCTCCCATAACGTACCACCCTACACTTATGGTTATATTAGACTAAAAGCATCTTACACAGTAAACGTTCGTAAACTAGAAGTTAGATACTTAGGCACCAACAAATGGGTTCCAGCTGGTGAAACCTCTACTATATCGAATGTTAGCGTTTGGAGCGAACTGGTCACTTGGAAATAACTCATTAGAGACTGGGTAAAAACTCAATTTCAGGAGAAAATGAAATAAATTTTCTCACAATAAAACGCATAGTATTACGGTTCAAGTCAACACCGGATATTATGCGTTTTTGATTTTAAAGAGCCAAATTTCTTAACTTAATGACATTGCTTTTTGCCCAACCTCTTTTTATTTCAAAAAAGAACCTCGCAAAACAAGAGCCTGGTTTTATAGTTCATCAGCTAATTTATTTATCTTTCTGAGTCTGTGATTGACACCACTTTTTGTAAGGGGATTGCTGAGGCTATCTGCTAACTGCTGGATAGAGTAGTCTGGGTGCTGAATCCGCAACTGCGCTACTTCCTGCAAATCCACTGGCAGATTTTCTAAGCCCATAATATCTTTGATTTTGCTGATATTGTTGATAGTCTTCATGCTGGCAGAAACTGTCCGAGCGATATTAGCTGTTTCAGCATTATTAGCCCGATTGAGGTCATTACGGGTTTCTCGCAAAATCTTTACTCTCTCAAAATCATCACGCGCCTTCATAGCTCCGATGACTATCAAGAAGTCCATAATATCTTCGGCACGCTGGAGATAGGTCACAACTCCCTTCTTGCGCTCAAGCACCTTGGCATCCAGTAAAAACTGCTGGAGAAGGGAGGCAAGCCCTTGCGCGTGGTCCAGATAAACAGAACTGATTTCCAACTGGTACTTACCTGATTCAGGGTCACGAATGCTTCCATTTGCCAAGAAAGCGCCACAGAGATAGGAACGACCTGCTTCCTCGTCCGATAAAATCTCCTCGTCAATACCTGTTTCCAGACCAAAAAAGGAGTCTGCCAAGTGCAAATCACTTAACAAGTCCTGCACCTTTTCATCTGTAAAAACGGTATAGACTCGATTCTTGCGAAGATTACTTCTTTGGTGGTGACGAATTTCCGATTTGATTTCATAGAAATGGAGAAATGACTCATAGAGGTGACGAGCCAGCTTGGCATTTTCTGTCACGACGGACAAGGTCAAGCCCGAAGTCGAGAGACCGATGCTACCAGACATCTTGATAATGGCAGATAATTCATGCCGGCTCAGATGGTGTTGACCTAAGATTTCTTCTTTTACTGCTACTGTGAAACTCATTTTCTCACCTGTATAATCCGCATCAACTCGTCCACAATCAAATTCCCATCGTGGAAGGCACCCCCATTTTCCAGACGAAGGAAGTTGGATGAAATCACGCGCGGAACTTGCTTACAAAGACCTACAAAATCGTGTTCCACCTGCACCAAGTATTCATCAAAACGATTGGAATTCATGTATTCCTGAGGAACTTTTTCGATATTCACCAAGACAGTGTCGATAAAAGGTCGACCAAGGTGACGATGCAAGACTTCCACATGGTCGCTATCTGTAAAGTGTTCCGTCTCCCCACGTTGGGTCATGATATTGCAGACATAGGCGATTTCTGCCTTGGTTTCCAAAAGCGCCTGCCCGATTTCCTTAATCACGATATTAGGTAAAATAGAGGTAAAGAGAGAGCCAGGCCCTAGGACAATCATGTCACTTTCAAGAATGGTCTGCACTACTCGACGGCTAGCCAGAGGCGTATCATCGTTGAGAGTATTGGTCACATAAACATGGTCAATCATGCCTGGATGGTCTGCGATATGACTCTCTCCAGCCACTTCTGTCCCATCCTGAAAGACTGCGTGCAGGGTCAAAGGATGGTCGCTGGAAGGATAAATCTTTCCAGTTGTATGGAAAAATTTGCTCAGCAACTGCATGGCATTATAGGTCGAACCCTGCATTTCTGACAGACCTGCAATAATGAGATTTCCCAGCGGATGGCCAGCAAAGGCTCCTGCATCCTCAGAAAAACGATACTGAAAGACCTTCTCATAAAACTTAGGCATATCCGACATGGCCACAAGGACATTACGAAGATCACCTGGCGGTGTCAACTGCTGCATATTTTTTCGAAGTTCACCTGATGAACCACCATCATCCGCCACCGTTACGATAGCAGCGATTTCCACATCTTTTTCCCGCAGACTCTTAAGAATGACGGGGATCCCAGTACCTCCACCAATCACCGTTATCTTTGGTTTTCTCATGAACGGTTTACCGTTTCCTTTCTTCGGTCTTTGTCGCGATGCCCTTCATTGACAGGCCAATTCTTGGATAAGTCCTGCGCCAAGCGTTTGGCAAAGGCCACACTACGGTGTTGTCCACCCGTACATCCCATGGCAATAGTCAAAACAGACTTCCCTTCCTTTTGGTAACTTGGCAAAATCGGCTCAATCAAGGCCAACAAATGTTGATAAAAATCTTCTGACTCAGGATGATTCATGACATAGTCATAAACTGGTTCATCCACACCCGTTTGGTTTCTCAGTTCTGGTAGGTAGTAGGGATTGGGCAAGAATCGGACATCAAAGACCAAATCTGCATCAATCGGGATTCCATATTTAAAGCCGAAAGACATGACTTCGATACGGAAAGACTGGGCTTGCTCTTGGTCTGAAAACTGCTCTGCAAGGGTTTTACGCAGCTCACGTGGAGTGAGTTCAGTCGTATCCACCACATTTTGACTCATATTTTTCAAAGGTGCCAAGAGCTCACGTTCCAGCTTGATTCCATCCAAAATCCGACCATCTGCAGCTAGTGGGTGACTCCGTCTGGTTTCCTTGTAACGCGCGACCAATTCCTTATCAGCTGCATCCAAAAAGAGAATTTTAAAGTCCAGTTCTTCCTTGTTTTCCAACTCATCCAAAACAGCTTGAATCTCTGAGAAGAAAGAACGGCTACGCATATCTACTACCAAGGCCAACTTATGGTCGTCTTCCTTTGTTTCCACCAACTGCAAAAACTTAGGCAAGAGAGCTGGCGGCATATTATCAATAGTAAAATAACCCAAATCCTCAAAGGACTGAATGGCTACAGTTTTACCTGCACCACTCATTCCTGTCACAATCACCAAGTGAAGTTGTTTCTTTGTCATCTTTTTCTCCTTATATCAAAAGAAGTTTGGCAACACCAAACTTCAACTAGCTTATCCAATCTCTGCGATGACTTCGATTTCGACTTTTACATCACGAGGAAGACGAGCTACCTCTACTGCTGAACGAGCTGGGAATTCCTCTTTAAAGGCCGTTTGGTAAACCTCGTTAAAAGGAACGAAGTCGTTCATATCGCTCAAGAAGCACGTTGTTTTGACAACATGGTCAAAGTCTGTTCCTGCTTCTGCCAAAATAGCACCAATGTTTTTCAAGACTTGTTCTGTCTGTTCTTGGATCGTTTCTCCAACGATTTCCCCAGTTTCAGGAGAGAGAGGAACTTGACCACTAGCAAACAAAAGGTTGCCAACGATTTTTCCTTGAACATATGGTCCGATAGCCTTTGGGGCCTTATCTGTATGAATTGTTTTTGCCATTTTCTTTTCCTCACAATTTTTCTAAGATTGCATCCCAAGCCTCATCCATCCCTGCCTTGCTGACAGATGAAAAGAGGATGAAATCGTCACTTGGGTCAAAGTTTAATTTCTTTTTGATTGCTGATTCGTGCTTGTTCCATTTACCACGAGGAATCTTGTCCGCCTTGGTCGCAACGATGATAACCGGAATCTCGTAATACTTGAGAAATTCGTACATCTGCACATCATCTGCTGACGGGTCATGACGAAGGTCAACTAAACTGACTACCGCACGGAGATTTTCCCGAGTCGTTAGGTACTCCTCAATCATGCGCCCCCACTTTTCACGTTCCTTTTTGGAAACACGGGCATAACCATAGCCAGGAACATCCACAAAGCGCATCTTGTCGTCAATGTTAAAGAAGTTGAGCAGCTGAGTTTTTCCAGGTTTCCCCGATGTACGAGCCAGATTCTTACGGTTCAGCATGGTATTGATAAAGCTAGATTTACCAACATTTGAACGTCCTGCAAGAGCGATTTCTGGCAGTTCATCCTGCGGATAGTGGGACTTATTCGCCGCACTGAGCAAGATTTCAGCATTGTGTATATTCAGTTCCATAGTCACCTCTAAGCTGTTTCTAGGATTGGTTTGTCCGTTCCATCGACAGCTTCTTTTGTAATGCGAACCAATTTCACATTTTCCTGACTCGGTACTTCAAACATGACATCCAACATGGTCTCTTCGATAATTGAGCGAAGACCACGCGCACCAGTTTTGCGTTCGATAGCCTTATTGGCGATTTCTTGAAGGGCTTCGTCGTCAAATTCCAACTCGACATCATCATAAGATAACAAGGTTTGGTATTGTTTGACCAAGGCATTTCTTGGCTCTTTCAAGATGCGAACCAAATCATCTACTGTCAACTGTTCAAGAGCAGCAAAGACAGGCAAACGTCCAATCAACTCAGGGATAATACCAAATTTTTGAATATCTTCTGCGATGATTTCTTGCATGTAAGAGCTATTTTCATCAATCGCCTTGTTATTTTGACCAAAGCCGATAACCTTTTCACCCAGACGTTGTTTGACAATTTCTTCAATACCATCAAAGGCACCACCCACGATGAAGAGAATGTTCTTGGTATCCACTTGAATCATCTCTTGTTGCGGATGTTTGCGTCCGCCTTGAGGCGGTACGCTGGCAACAGTTCCCTCGATAATCTTGAGAAGGGCTTGTTGCACCCCTTCACCAGAAACATCACGTGTGATAGACACGTTCTCACTCTTCTTGGCGATCTTGTCAATTTCATCCACGTAGATAATGCCACGCTCTGCACGCTCGATGTTAAAGTCGGCAGCCTGCAAGAGTTTGAGAAGGATATTTTCCACGTCCTCACCCACATAACCAGCCTCCGTCAGAGCTGTTGCATCTGCAATGGCAAAAGGTACATTTAAACTCTTAGCTAAGGTCTGGGCAAGAAATGTTTTCCCTGAACCAGTTGGGCCAATCATCAAGATGTTTGACTTCTGCAAATCCACATCTTCTGACTCTTCACGCGTATCGTGGAAATTGATGCGTTTGTAGTGGTTGTAAACTGCCACTGCCAAGGCACGCTTGGCACGATCTTGACCGATTACATAGTGGTTCAAGATATGGAGGAGTTCAATTGGTTTTGGCACCTCAGACAAGTCTGCCAAGACTTCCTCAACCAATTCTTCTCGAATGATTTCTTGAGCCAACTCCACGCACTCATTACAAATAAAAGCATTGTTGCCAGCGATTATTTTTTGTACTTCTTCTTGGTTTTTGCCACAAAATGAGCAATAAACCATCATATCATTTTTTCTATTTGTAGACATGATTTCCTTCCATTCTATACTGTCATTCTATCTAAAATAAGGTCATGTAAAAAGCATGAATACTATTGACCAGATTGGTAAAGGCATTTAACCAAAGGAGGATAGAAAGCCCGTAACGCTTTTTACGAAAAGCCTGTGCTCCTGCCAGAAGGCAGATAAAACACAGAAAAGCCGTGAATAAACCAAATAAACTCCGTTCCATTAGACTTCCTTTCTCTTGCGATATTGGATGGTAAAATCATAAGGATTCTTCTCATCTTTGGCGTAGAATTTGCTTGAAACTGTCTCAAAAAGAGATAAGTCAAACTCCTCAGGAAAATAGGTATCTCCCTCCACCCGAGCATGAATTTGAGTGACAATTACTTCATCTAAATAGGGTTCAAAAGCCTGAAAAATCTGCTTCCCACCGATAATGTAGAGATTCTTGTCTTGAGCCTGATACCAGTCGAGAACAGACTGGACGTCCTGAAAAGTAGCAACCCCATCTATCTTTTCTTCCAGATTACGCGTCAAAATCAGGGTCTCCCGTTGTGGAAGCAAGCGACGCCCCATTCCATCAAAGGTTACCCGCCCCATCAAGATAGCATGATTCAGAGTTGTTTCTTTAAAGTGCTGCAATTCTGCTGGCAAATGCCAAGGTAGGCGATTGTCCTTCCCAATCACACCCTCTTCATCCTGGGCCCAAATAGCTACGATTTTCTTAGTCATGCTTCCATCCTTTTCACTGATAGTACTATTTTATCAAAAAACTCAAAAAAAGACTGGTTTGGAATAGCTTACAAAATAGAAAAAATCTGTAAGAAATTTCCTACAGATTTATCTATGTTGCCTTGTTTCTTACAAACCAGGTGCTTGTCCAAGTTCTGCTGCAAGCATCCAGATTGTTTTCTCAAGTTCAGCCTTAGCACCAACAAAAATATCGTTTGTAACATCATCGCCTTCTTCGTCAGTCACATCCAACGCTTTTTGGAAAAGAGTGATGAGGTAGCGATAAATAGCTAGAACACGTTCCAAGCTTTCTTCAACATTACGGTATTCACCAGCTTCTTCTTCGATTTCACTATTTTGAAGGAATTCTGTCAATGTAGAGAATGGGCTTCCACCGAGTGTAATCAATCGTTCGCTGATTTCATCTAAATGACCATCAAGAGCATCCATGTACTCATCCATTTTTGGATGCCATACCATAAAACCGCGTCCACGCATATACCAGTGTACTTGGTGCAAAGCAACGTGAGCTACGTACAAATCAGCTACAGCTTGATTCAAAACTTCCTTTGTTTTTTCCAATGCTACTGGCGCTGCTTTTGTTAATGTTGCGACATCTTTTGCTGCTTCTTTTTTCAATTCTACCATTTTATTTTACCTCATTCATTATTTTTATGTAACCACTTCTTAATGATTACTACCTTAGTATACTACTAAGGAAAGACAAATGCAAGCCAAATGACCCACATGAGAAAAGTTGCAAGAGACTGATAATTTAAGAATTCTTTAGAAGACGAAAAAGAGGTCTGGATGCTTATAGTCAATGGAAATCCATCAGCAAACTAGGAAACTAAACCCAGCTTAACCAAAGTACAAGTTTTGAGGTCGCAGGTAGAACTGACCACGCTGACGTGGTTTGAAGAAATTCCCCAAGACTATAATAGATTGAAATAAGAGGGAGCCAAGTCGATTAGGAAAGACAAATGAATTTCTAAAAATGTTTTAGCAACCGCAATGTCCTGGTCTATATTCAATCTACCATATAAGATTTATTTCCTAGCGAGATCTTGAATTTACTCGAGGATGAACTGCCATAAAACAAAGAAAAAGAGGGTGCTACTATCACATCCCTCTTTCTAATCAGAGCTTAATACCAAACACTGACATCCACGCGCCCTTGGATTCCTTTCATGTATTCAGAAGAGGTATATTGCCAACCTTTTTCTCCTGAATAATGAGGGTTTTCCCATTCTAAAGCATTGGTATAGGCCGCTACCCAGTTTACATGTTTTAAAATATCTGGGTGTTTTAAACGTGTCTGTAATAAACTACGATAGCTATAGACATACACATTTTGATAACCCGCCTGCTTCATCGTCTCCATGTACTTGTTGATGATCTTAACCCAAGTACTTGTATCACTCGGAGCACGCTTACTTTTATTCACATACTCCCAGTTCTCAACATCATAGTAGATAGGGTAAGACAAGTTCATATTGTATTTCTTCAGAAGTTCAATGGTCTGTTCAGCGTCATTCTCAGCATCGGTCTCATTTTCAGCATAGGTATAGAGATAGACGCCATAAGGAATTCCCAGACGGTTTAACTCCTTAATGTTATGCGCCAATTCCTTGTCTTCTTTACCGCTATAACCTAGACGAACAATGACACCATCTACTTCATTTTCATCAATAACCTTTTTCCAATCATTGATACGACCATTGTGCTCACTAATATCAATAACTTTCTTAGCATGTTCGGTTCCTACTTGTTCTTCTCTATTATTAAAGAAATAGCGTTTACCATCTCTGTGAACCCAGCCAACATTCAAATCTTTCTTTTCTTTGAGCTCACCAGAGGCCGCAAAGATATAGCGAGCACCATCCATAATCACTTCGTCAGTCGCCATGGCACCACTTCCAGTCAAATAGTAGTTGCCTTGCCACTCATTCCGAGCCATATAGCCCCACTTCTTGAAATAGTACCATTTGCCGCCCACTTTTTGCCACTCTTGGTTAGCATAAGTTCCATCTGATTTGAGATAAAAATAAGCAGAATAGGCTGGATCATAGAGCCATTCATTTTGCATCATAGCTCCTTGACCATTCAAGAAATAACTTCCTTGCCATTGGCTTTTAGCCATGTAACCCCACTTCTTGAAGTAGTACCACTTATTTCCAATCAATTGCCATTCTTGATGAGCATAAGCCCCATCTGACTTGAGATAAAACCAACTCTTGTAATTATTATCATAAAGCCACTCGTTTTGGGCCATATATCCACCTGATTTCAGGTAGTAATTTCCATGCCATTCATTCTGCGCGTAACGACCATCTGAATTAATATAAAACCAAGCCTTATAGTAGTTGTCAAAAATCCATTCACTTTGAGCTTTAGAACCATCAGCCTTTACATAATAATCCCCATCCCAGTGGGCAGAGACACTGTTTCTCTGTTCATTGCTACTAGTTGATGAAGTTCCTGTTGATAGACTAGATTTTTCTGAAACTGTGCTTCCACTTGTTTCATCTGCCGCAATTCCTGAAACTCTTGCGCCAAGTAAGCAAAGACTTGCTAGCCCTATACATACAAATTTTGTTTTCAATCTTTCCTCTCCTATAAAAAATGGAACAGGCACCTGAATGCTGTTCCACCTAGCTTTTGCTACTTACTGATTATTTTACAAAGTCAAGCAAAGCCAAGAAGCTTTCAGCTTCAAGTGACGCACCACCTACAAGGGCACCGTCAACGTCTGGACAAGCCATGTATGAAGCAACGTTCTCAGGTTTAACAGAACCACCGTATTGAACACGAACTTTGTCCGCAACTTCTTGACCGAAGTCAGCAGCTACAACGTCACGAACAACTTTACACATTTTTTGTGCATCGTCTTGTGAAGCTGATTTACCAGTACCGATAGCCCAGATTGGCTCATAAGCGATAACTGATGCAGCAACTTGTTCAGCAGTCAATCCAGCCAATGCAGCAGATACTTGAGCACCTACGAATTCAGCAGCTTTACCAGCTTCGTAAGTTTCAAGTGACTCACCACAACAGATGATTGGAAGCATACCGTTTGCAAAGATTGCTTTTGCTTTTTTGTTGATATCTTCGTCAGTTTCATGGAAGTAGTCACGGCGTTCTGAGTGACCGATAACAACGTAGTCAGTACCGATTTCTTTCAAAACTTGTGGGCTAGTTTCACCAGTGAAGGCACCTGCATTTTCAAAGTAGCAGTTTTGAGCAGCAACTTTAAGGTTTGAACCTTTTGCAGCAGCAAGAACAGTTGTCAAATCAACTGCAGGAGCTGCGATACCTGCTTCAACAAGATCTGATGAAGGAAGTTTTGATGCAACAGCTTCAACGAATGCTTTAGCTTCTTCTGGATTTTTGTTCATTTTCCAGTTACCAGCGATAAATGGTTTACGTGACATTTCACATACCTCTTTTTTCAATTTATTTTCTACTTATTTTATCACAATTAGACACAGCTTGCAAATCTTACTCGGATTTCAAGCCTGCTTCCAACGATTAATCCTTCCAGAGATCCATGGCATTTCTAAAATCCACAGATACCTGTGTCAACTGAGGATTGCTGGCTTCTCTTTCTGCCCGCTTAGCCTCAATTTGAGCCACACTTTTGATACCTTCATGGCGCCAGTTTCTCAAAATCGCCTGAATGTACTTCCAGTTTGCTTTTCCATTTAAAACAGCTTCACGAAGAGCCTCCTTAATCAAGTCAGCACTGGTTCCATCTTCCTTTAGTGTCTTGGTCAAATCTTCAATCTCAAAAGGTGTCAACAAGCGTCCCAATTCCTGCTGGAAGGTTTCCACCAAATCCTTGAGCTGATTCTGAGGTGTCAACTGGTCTGAACTTGAATCAGCGACTCCAAGCAAGTCGTCCAAGCGTTCCAAAGCCAAACTAGCATCAAAAAGCAATTCGATTTCACCATTTAATTCGATAGTACGATACTGGAGAAGTCCCCTCTCCGTCAGATTAGAGATAGACTGGTTGACATCCGAAATTTCCTTGCCAATCCTTTCAGCAATCTGGCTTGGCGACATTTCTTCCAAGCCTGTCGTATTTTGCAAATAGAAAAATTGCCAGACCAGAAAATCGTCGCTAGAAGGAAAGAGTTCCTTAAAATGCAAGAGCAGGGCACTCGGTAAAACCAAGTTCCCTGATTTAAAAGCGTCTAAATATGTCATAATTCCTCTTATAAATACCCAAATGCGGATGCATCATCTTCTATCTTTCTCCAGTCAAAAGGCGTCTCCTGATAGACCGCATAATTCACCCAGTTACTGAAAAAGAGGGCTGCTGATGAAGACCAACAAAGACAAGGTGTCTGGTTGACATCATCATCCTTAAAGTAATTTTCTGGAATATGAGGATCCAAACCTGCATCACGATCTCGGAAATATTCATTTGCCAAGGTATCACGATCATATTCCAAATGCCCAAAACTATAAATTTCTCGTAAATCACGACTAGCCAAAATCGAAACCCCAACCTGTGGCCCTTCTGATAAAATCTCGAGATTGGTTTTGTTTAAGACTTCTTCCTTAGAAATCTCCGTGTGCCGTGAATGAGGGGATACATAGCTATCGTCAAAGCCTCTAAAAAGAAGGTGCCCTTCTTTTAAAGCATCCTGAGGATAAATACCTGATAACTTACTGTCCATCTGGTATTTTTCTACCCCATAGCGTAGGTAGAGCCCAGCCTGAGCCCCCCAACAGATATGAAGCGTCGAATAGACATGAGTCTTGGACCACTCAAGCACCTGGCTAAATTCCTCCCAATAGTCCACTTCCTCAAATGGTAAATGTTCAACTGGAGCACCCGTGATAATCATCCCATCAAAATACTCATCCTTGACTTCAGGAAAAGTTTTATAAAAGGTCTCCATGTGCTCTGAACGAGTTGTCTTAGAACGGTGGCTCTCCATATAGAGAAAATCAATATCCAGTTGTAGGGGGGTATTAGCCAAGTGGCGTAACAACTGGGTTTCTGTGACCATTTTCTGTGGCATGAGATTTAAAATTAAAATCTTCAAAGGACGAATATCTTGGTGAGCAGCACGTTGATCATCCATGACAAAGATGTTCTCTGTCCGTAAAATCTCAACAGCTGGCAATTTTTTATCAATTCGAATCGGCATAACCCTCTCCTAACTGTATTCTTTCAGGAATCATTGCATATGTTTGAAGCCAAATCTCAAACACTTAGTCCTTTTATTATACTGCAAGAAGATATAGTTTTCAATTATAGTTTTTCTCTAACTAGCTATAGTCTATTTTTATATCCTAATGTAGAGAAAACAGCCCTAGGGACTGTTTTTCATTAATAATGCATCAAAACTTTGTAATCGTAGTCACCGATTTTTTCACGGCCGTTCAATTCATCCAATTCAACAAGGAAGGCACAACCTGCTACAACACCACCAAGTTTTTCAATCATCTCGATGGTTGCCTTAACAGTTCCACCTGTTGCCAAGAGGTCATCTACAATAAGAACACGTTGACCTGGCTTGATGGCATCCGCATGCATAGTCAAGGTATCAACACCGTACTCTTTTTCATAGTCAGCAGAAATGACTTCACGTGGTAATTTACCTGGCTTACGAACAGGGGCAAAACCAATTCCCAACTCAAAGGCAACTGGACAGCCCACGATAAATCCACGAGCCTCAGGCCCTACAATCATGTCTATTTTCTTGTCAGTAGCATACTGAACAATTTCACGAACAGCGTAGCTATATGCATTTCCATCAGCCATCAAAGGACTGATATCACGGAAGGTAATCCCTTCCTTTGGATAATTTTCAATTGTTGCAATGTAATCTTTTAAATTCATCTTTTTCTTTCTTTCAAAGTTTTTTACTCTCTATTATACCATACTTTCTAGTAAAGAAGAAAGAGAAAACAATATTTCATCTGCTAGTCACCCTATAAGGCAAATAAGATGACCATTTTTATTCAAAGGGTATCACAAGATAGATGCATAATATGACTTCCCTAGCAAAAAGGAGAGAAGCATTTTGTTTCTCTCCTTAGATTAACTGATATCTCTCCACTACAATTGATAAAGAGATATCTTTTCTTGTAGTGCTTTGAATTTTATTTATTTTAGTAGACTGTTTTTTCAGTTTCTACATCAAAGAAGTGTGCTTTGTTCAAGTCAAATCCAAGTTCAACTGTTGCACCTGTTTGCAAGTAGTCACGAGCATCAACTTTTGCAACAAATTCATCTTTACCAACTTGGCAGTAAAGGTGAGATTCTGAACCAAGCAGTTCTGATACAGAGATAGTCGCTTTTACAACACAGTCTGGGAATGTTTCAAGGAAAGCAGGTTCTGCATTCACGTCTTCTGGACGAATACCGAAGATCAATTCTTTACCTTCGTAGCCTTTTTCACGAAGAACTTTCAAAGCACCTTCTGGAACTTTCAAACGGAAACCATCAGAAATAATTTCACTTCCAACCAATTTCACATTGATGAAGTTCATAGCTGGGCTTCCGATGAATCCTGCTACGAATTTATTAACTGGGTTTTTGTAAACTTCTTGAGGAGTACCGATTTGTTCAACACGTCCGATAGTACCTGTACCAGCAGGGTTCTTAGTTGCTGACATGATAACGATACGGTCTGCAAGTGTCATCGCTTCTGTTTGGTCGTGAGTTACGTAGATAGTAGTAGCTCCGATACGACGGTGGATTTTCGCAATCTCAGCACGCATTGATACACGAAGTTTAGCATCCAAGTTTGACAAAGGTTCGTCCATCAAGAATACTTTTGCATCACGGACGATGGCACGACCCATGGCAACACGTTGACGTTGACCACCTGAAAGGTCAGCTGGTTTACGTTCCAAAAATTCTTTCAATCCAAGAATTTCAGCTGCTTCTTGCACACGTTTGTCGATGTCTTCTTTGCTGTATTTACGCAATTTCAAACCGAAAGCCATGTTGTCATAAACAGTCATGTGTGGGTAAAGAGCGTAGTTTTGGAATACCATGGCGATGTCACGGTCTTTTGGAGCTACGTCGTTGACAACCACGCCATCGATAGATGCAGTACCTTCTGTGATGTCTTCAAGACCAGCAATCATACGGAGTGTAGTTGATTTACCACATCCTGAAGGACCTACGAAAACGATAAATTCTTTATCTTTGATGTTCAAGTTGAAATCTTCAACTGAATAGTGTTCGCTGTTTGGATATTTTTTGTAAATATTTTTAAGATTTAATTCTACCATGAGGTGAACTCCTTTTGTCTTTTGATAATTATATTATAGATGAAAACGCTTTACATTTCTATGGCAAGGTGACCAAAAAAACAAAAAAGTTCTGTGCAACTTGCACAAAACTTTAGAGAATATCGGAGAATTTGAAGAAGATAATCTTTATTATTCTTCTATACAAAAGCAGAAACAAGAATCAGCTTTCCCATATTTTCGCTGATTCTCCACTACATTTGACTGGATTCTAATTTTTTAGAGAAATACAAAAGAGCTAGCCTAAGCTAACTCTTATCCTATGCGGAGAGAGGGACTTGAACCCTCACGACCTAAAGCGGTCACAGGATCCTTAGTCCTGCGCGTCTGCCAATTCCGCCATCCCCGCGTCGATTACTTTACTAGTATATCAACTTTTGGGATACTTGTCAACACTTTTTTTCAAAATTTTTCATTTCATCAACCAAATTACTCAGAAAGTTCATTTAGATTTTCATCTACCAACTTAGCTCCAAGTGTATTTTTGAAATGACCTAGGGCAAATTGATGATTTTCAGGCCAGATAGAAGCAACAGCTGGTTTAACAATCTCGATGTCATATCCTAGATTATAGGCATCTATAGCTGTATGCAGGACACAAATATCCGTCAAGACTCCTGTTAAAATAACTGTAGACACTCTACGCTCTCTCAAACGAATATCTAGGTCAGTCCCTGAAAAAGCTGAGTAATGGCGTTTATCCATCCAAAAGACACGACTGTCTGAACCATGCTCTTGATAAAAGATCCCCAAATCTCCATATAAATTCCGTCCACTAGTCCCAATCAGATTATGAGGCGGGAATAGTTTACTTTCTGGATGGAAACAATCGTTTTCTTCATGAGCATCGATAGTAAAGAAGATGTAATCTCCGCGTTCAAAAGCTAATCGAGTCACCTTGCTAATGGCTTCCGAAATAGCTTGAGCTGGAGCACCTGCTGTCAATTTACCACTGTCGGCAACAAAATCTTCTGTATAATCAATCGAAATCAAAGCTTTAGTCATTAGTAATCTCTTTTCTTCACTTCTTCAAAAATATCTGAAATCAAGACCTTAAGGTAGGTTCCCTTCATTCCAAGCGAGCGACTTTCAATAATCCCAGCGGACTCAAGTTTACGAAGGGCATTGACAATCACAGAGCGGGTAATTCCGATACGGTCTGCAATTACAGACGCAGTTAACTGCCCTTCATTTCCATTTAATTCCCCTAAAATTGCGGAAACTGCACGAAGTTCTGAGTAAGAAAGGGTATTAACCGCCATGGTAACAGCAGTACGGCGACGGATATTTTTCTCATCTTCTTCACGCTGGAAGTTAAGAAGCTGAATCCCAACAACGGTACTGGCAATCTCAACCAAAATCAAATCTTCATCTTCGAATTTTTTATCATTGCGCCAAATAATCAAAGAACCAAGGCGAATCCCCGATACATGAATCGGTGCAATAGTCGTCAAGCCATCTGGAAAATCATCTCTACTCTCAACAGGGAAAATACTCATATCATGCTCAACAGGCAAGTTTGCTTCTGTTTCGTAAATCATATTAGCCCCTTGAACGTAGTCATCTGGGAAAATCTTAGTTTGGAAGAATTGCTCTACGCGATCTGTATTTGTTTTATAACGCATAAAATAGCCAAGCAGACGTCCCTTGCTGTTAACAATACAAGCATTACAATCAATAATGTCTGCCAATTGACGGGTAATCGCATTGTAGGGAAGTTCTTCCTGCAACTGCTCCTCTGAGCGCTTCAGGATAGAAGTAATTTTTCTTGTTTTTTCTAATAAATGTGCCATTTTTCACCTCGAATTTAATCGCTATCATTATAACATAAACAGATTGAATTTTCAATTATTATCTGAAAATTGCTTATTTAATTGCAATTTAGACTAGCTGAAATATTTTAGAAAATTATGTTTTCTTATTGACAACCTAATTTATATTTGATATTATATCATCACAAGAAGGTGGATTGATAATACCTTTCCATTTCACCTATCCTTTGCTATCACCATCTTTTTCCATTCGGTCTCCTTATATAAAAAAGCGATTCATTTTGAACCGCTTTTTCTTATTTATCGCCCTTGTTACGAATCACAAAGCCTGTTTTCTTTTCGCTTGAAGTATTGCGTGGTTTTTTATTATCCTTACGGTAACGTTTTTCCTTATCAAAACGATCATTGCCACGACTTCCTTTTTTGAAATCATCACGGCGACCACCACGACGATTGTCTACACGGCGATTATCACGACGGTCATCTCCACGACGACCTCCCTTAGCTTTACCACCAAAGCCATTACCTGATGGTTTAAATGGCAGTGGTTTTTCACGCGCAATCTCCACTTCAGGAAGGCTATCCGGATCTTGAACAGTCAGACTCAAAATATACATAGCCAATTCTTCTGGAGTAAATTCTGCAGCTAGCTTACGAGCATCCTTACCAAATTTCTCAAAGTTGGCACGGATAGTCTCATCTGCAAAATCACGTTCGATTTTCTTGAGAGCTACTTGTTTCTTAGCTTGGAAGGCTTCTTCTGCTGTCGCTGGTTTCAAACCTTTCATGCGTTTCTTAGTCAAGTTTTCAATGATTTGAAGGTAGCCCATTTCATTTGGAGCAACAAAAGTAATAGACTGACCTGACTTACCAGCACGACCTGTACGACCGATACGGTGAACATAACTTTCAGGATCTTGTGGAATATCGTAGTTGTAGACATGGGTCACACCTGAAATATCCAAACCACGCGCTGCAACGTCTGTCGCAACCAAAACATCAAGATTACCGTTTTTAAAGTCACGAAGGACACGAAGACGTTTGTTTTGGTCTAGGTCACCATGAATTCCTTCGGCACGGAAACCACGGATTTTAAGACCACGAGTCAATTCATCCACACGGCGCTTGGTACGACCAAATACGATAGCAAGCTCAGGTTGTTCCACATCCATGAGACGGGTCATGGTATCAAATTTTTCTTGCTCTTTAACACGAATATAGTATTGGTCAACTAATTCTGTTGTCAATTCCTTAGCCGCAATCTTCACATGCTCAGGTTCTTTCATAAACTGAACACCAATACGTTTGATAGCATCTGGCATAGTTGCTGAGAAAAGAAGAGTTTGACGGTTTTCAGGGACACGGGAGATGATAGCTTCAATGTCTTCAAGGAAGCCCATGTTGAGCATTTCATCCGCTTCGTCAAGGATGAGCGTTTCAATGTCTTGCAATTTCAAGGCCTTGCGTTTAATCAAGTCCAAGAGGCGACCAGGAGTTCCCACCACGATATGAGCACCAGATTTAAGAGCCTTAATTTGTTTTTCAATGCTTGATCCGCCATAAACTGAGCGAACTTTTACACCCTTACTGCGACCAAAGCGGAACAATTCCTCTTGACTTTGGACAGCTAATTCACGAGTTGGAGCGATGACCAAGGCTTGGATAGTCGCTTCTTCTGTACGGATTTTTTCAAGGGTAGGCAAGCCAAAGGCTGCAGTTTTTCCTGTACCAGTCTGAGCTTGACCGATAACGTCCTTACCTTCAAGAGCCAAGGGAATGGTTTGTTCTTGGATAGGACTGGCTTCTACAAAACCAGCTTTTTCAATCTCTGCTAGCAAATCAGCAGACAAGTTTAATTCATTAAATTTCACGTTATTCTTCTTTCTAAAGGTGGTGCGAAGCCACCCTATAGGGCTTAGTGTATACTTTTCTTTTTATGACGTATTTTCATATACTGGATACAAAATCGTGTTGCTTCTTTTCCACAAAAGAAAAGTACTGTTTTCTTTGCAACCCATCTAGTATAACACAAGACCAGAGCAAAAGATAGCCTAATTTCTCTAGAAAATCATGTAAGCGGTTTTTGGCTTTCCTTTTTGATGGAACGACCTAGATAATAAGACAAAGCCAAGGCGATACTATATAAAATGATAAAAACGAACAAGGTTTGTGTGTAAGAATGAGCCATTTTATAAGTCTCTGCTAATAAAATAGGTCCTGCTAAACCAGCCATTGCCCAAGCTGTTAAAATATAACCATGCAGAGCGGCCAATTCCTTGGTTCCAAAAATATCACTGAGATAAGCTGGAATCAATGAAAAACCAGCTCCATAGCAAGTCATCAAAATAGACATAGCGACTACAAATAAAACGGAATCTGTAAAGAGCCAAAGTGAGAGAGAAAAGAAAAGATTGACAAGCAGTAATATACTAAAGGTTAGGGGGCGACCGATATAGTCAGATAAGCTCGCCCAGAGCAAGCGACCAAATCCATTGAAAATCCCTAAAACGCCCACCATTACTGCTGCATGACTTGTAGACAAGCCAGCCATCTCCTGTGCCATTGGCGATGCCGCTGAAATTAAGCCTAAACCACAAGCTATATTGATAAAGAAAATAATCCAAAGTATATAAAACCGATTGCTTTTCAGAGCCTGATTTGCAGCCATTCCTTGCGTCAAAGAGGCTGTTTTTTCTTTCCCTGAAGCAGATAAAATTGCAAGCTCTTGCTCATTTGGACGCTTAATGAATTGTGAAGCTAGGAGCATGATAATAAAGTAACTTGCACCTAAAATATAAAAAGTTTCTACAAGCCCTACCCCTGCGATGAGATGTTGCGCTATGGGACTAGTCAATAAAGAAGCAAAACCAAACCCCATAATCGCTAAACCTGTTGCGAGACCACGTTTATCAGGAAACCATTTTATAATCGTTGACACAGGGGTAATATACCCTGCTCCCAAACCAAGCCCACCTAAAATTCCATAAGCGAGATACAACAACCACAGCTCCTGACGATCTATTGCAAATCCTGTTAAGATATTTCCACCTGCGTATAGAAAAGCAGATAGACTCCCCATGACTCTCGGACCAAATTTTTCTACCAAACGCCCCATAAATGCAGCCGATAAGCCCAAACAAAAGATTGCTAGACTAAAGGCAAAGGCAACAGAAGCCTGATCCCATCCCGTTTTTTCAATAATAGGGTTACGATAAACACTCCAAGCATAAGTAGAACCCAGCATTAAGTGTAAAATGACCCCAGCAAAGGCAATAATATAACGATTCGATTTCATAAAACCTCCTATTTTCGAACATTTATTCTATCTTATATAAAAATAGGTAGGATTTTAGTTTATCAAGCTTGTCAAAAAATTACTAGTTTTTTGTCTGGAAAGCGTTTTTATCTTTTTCTGTCTTTTTCGTAGCAGAATTGTGCAAAAGTTTTTCTCTTGTGCTAGAATGAAATGCGAATAGGAGGAACTCTAAATGTTAACTTATGATTTAATCGTTATCGGATTTGGTAAGGCTGGTAAAACACTAGCTGGTAAATTAGCTTCAGCTGGCAAAAAAGTTGCCCTCGTTGAACGTAGTAAAGCTATGTATGGTGGAACTTGTATCAACATTGGTTGTATCCCAACTAAAACCTTGCTAGTTGCTGCTGAGAAAGACTTATCTTTTGAAGAAGTCATTGCTACCAAAAATACTATCACTGGTCGCCTCAATGGTAAAAACTATGCTACTGTTGCTGGTACAGGCGTGGATATCTTTGATGCGGAAGCTCACTTCCTTTCAAATAAAGTCATCGAAATCCAAGCTGGTGATGAAAAACAAGAACTGACTGCTGAAACAATCGTCATCAACACTGGTGCTGTTTCAAACGTCTTGCCAATTCCAGGACTTGCTACAAGCAAAAACGTCTTTGACTCAACAGGTATCCAAAACTTGGACAAATTGCCTGAAAAACTTGGTGTCCTTGGTGGTGGAAATATCGGTCTTGAATTTGCTGGCCTTTACAACAAACTTGGAAGCAAGGTTACAGTCCTAGATGCCTTGGATACTTTCCTACCTCGTGCAGAACCTTCCATCGCAGCTCTTGCTAAACAATACATGGAAGAAGACGGTATTGAATTGCTTCAAAACATCCGTACTACTGAAATCAAAAACGACGGTGACCAAGTACTCGTCGTGACTGAAAACGAAACTTACCGTTTCGACGCCCTTCTTTACGCAACTGGACGCAAACCAAATGTAGAACCACTTCAACTTGAAAATACAGATATTGAACTAACTGAACGTGGCGCTATTAAAGTAGACAAACATTGTCAAACAAACGTTCCTGGTGTCTTTGCAGTTGGGGATGTCAACGGTGGACTTCAATTTACTTACATTTCACTTGATGACTTCCGTGTTGTTTACAGCTACCTTGCTGGAGATGGAAGCTACACACTTGAAGACCGTCTCAATGTACCAAACACTATGTTCATCACACCTGCACTTTCACAAGTTGGTTTGACTGAAAGCCAAGCAGCTGATTTGAAACTTCCATACGCTGTTAAGGAAATTCCTGTTGCAGCAATGCCTCGTGGTCACGTAAACGGAGACCTTCGTGGAGCCTTCAAAGCTGTTGTCAATACTGAAACAAAAGAAATTCTTGGAGCAAGCATCTTCTCAGAAGGTTCTCAAGAAATCATCAACATCATCACTGTTGCTATGGACAACAAGATTCCTTACACTTACTTCACAAAACAAATCTTCACTCACCCAACCTTGGCTGAGAACTTGAATGACTTGTTTGCGATTTAAGTTGAGATTTCATCGTATCGAACAGCCCTCTTTGGGCTGTTTTTGCTTCTGCGAAATCTCAAATCTGTCTTTTCCCTCTTTTGTGATATAATAGAAACATGAACTTAAAAACTACTTTGGGCCTTCTTGCTGGGCGTTCTTCCCACTTCGTTTTAAGCCGTCTTGGCCGAGGAAGTACGCTCCCAGGAAAAGTCGCCCTTCAATTTGATAAAGATATTTTACAAAACCTAGCTAAGAACTACGAGATTGTCGTGGTCACTGGAACCAACGGAAAAACCTTGACAACTGCCCTCACTGTCGGCATTTTAAAAGAGGTTTATGGTCAAGTTCTGACCAACCCAAGCGGTGCCAACATGATTACAGGGATTGCGACAACCTTCTTAACAGCCAAGGGTTCTAAAACTGGGAAAAACATTGCCGTACTAGAAATTGACGAAGCCAGTCTATCTCGTATCTGTGACTATATCCAGCCAAGCCTTTTTGTCATCACAAATATCTTCCGTGACCAGATGGACCGCTATGGTGAGATTTACACAACTTATAAGATGATTTTGGATGCTATTCGTAAGGTACCTACGGCTACTGTTCTCCTCAATGGTGACAGTCCGCTTTTCTACAAGCCAGCTATTCCAAATCCTGTAGAGTATTTTGGTTTTGACTTGGAAAAAGGACCAGCCAAACTGGCTCACTACAATACCGAAGGTATTCTCTGCCCTGACTGTCAAGGCATCCTCAAATACGAGCACAATACCTATGCAAACTTGGGTGCCTATATCTGTGAAGGTTGTGGATGTAAACGTCCTGATCTAGACTATCGCTTGACAGAACTGGTTGAGTTGACCAACAATCGCTCTCGCTTTGTCATCGACGGACAAGAATACGGAATTCAAATCGGTGGGCTCTACAATATCTACAATGCCCTTGCTGCAGTTGCTATCGCCCGTTTCCTCGGTGCCGATTCCCAACTCATCAAGCAAGGATTTGACAAGAGCCGTGCCGTCTTTGGACGCCAAGAAACCTTCCATATCGGTGATAAAGAATGTACCCTCGTCTTGATTAAAAATCCAGTCGGTGCAACCCAAGCTATCGAGATGATTAAACTAGCACCTTATCCATTTAGTCTATCTGTTCTTCTTAATGCCAACTATGCAGACGGAATTGATACAAGCTGGATCTGGGATGCTGATTTTGAACAAATCACTGACATGGACATTCCTGAAATAAACGCTGGCGGTGTTCGTCATTCTGAGATTGCACGCCGCCTCCGAGTAACAGGATATCCAGCTGAAAAAATCATTGAAACAAGTAGTCTGGAACAAGTTCTTAAAACCATTGAGAACCAAGACTGCAAGCATGCCTATATCCTAGCTACCTATACTGCTATGCTGGAATTCCGCGAACTGCTGGCTAGTCGTCAGATTGTTAGAAAGGAGATGAACTAATGGTTTATACTTCACTTTCCTCAAAAGCTGGCAATTACCCCTATCAGCTCAACATTGCCCACCTCTACGGAAACCTCATGAATACCTACGGGGATAATGGAAACATTCTCATGCTCAAGTATGTGGCTGAAAAGCTGGGAGCTCATGTGACGGTTGACATCGTTTCTCTCCATGATGACTTTGACGAAAATCATTACGACATTGCCTTTTTTGGTGGTGGTCAAGACTTTGAACAGAGTATCATTGCAGACGATCTACCTGCTAAAAAAGAGAGCATTGACAACTACATCCAAAACGACGGTGTGGTTCTGGCTATCTGCGGCGGTTTCCAACTATTGGGCCAATATTATGTTGAAGCTTCAGGTAAACGTATTGAAGGGCTAGGGGTCATGGGACATTATACCCTCAACCAGACCAATAATCGCTTTATCGGGGACATCAAGATTCACAATGAAGATTTCGATGAAACCTACTATGGTTTTGAAAATCATCAGGGCCGTACCTTCCTCTCAGATGACCAACAACCACTGGGACAGGTAGTCTATGGAAATGGAAATAACGAAGAAAAAGTCGGCGAAGGGGTTCATTATAAAAATGTTTTCGGTTCTTACTTCCACGGGCCTATCCTCTCTCGCAATGCCAATCTGGCCTATCGCCTAGTCACTACTGCCCTCAAGAAGAAATACGGTCAGGACATCCAACTCCCTGCCTATGAGGACATTCTCAGCCAAGAAATCGCTGAAGAATATAGCGACGTCAAAAGCAAGGCTGACTTTTCTTAAACAAAGTAAAACTATATCAAAGAACTCCGTTATCTTGTCGGAGTTCTTTTTGTCTGTTCTTTTACCCTTCTCCCTTGCATTTTCTCTCATTTTTTGCCAAAATAGAGGGGTAGAAAGAAGGTAGCATATGTCTAAATTACAACAAATCGTAACATATCTTGAATCAGAAAAACTAGACGTCGCTGTCGTATCTGACCCCGTCACAATCAATTACCTCACTGGCTTTTACAGTGATCCCCATGAACGCCAAATGTTCCTTTTTGTCCTAGCAGATCAGGAACCTCTCCTCTTTGTGCCAGCCCTTGAGGTTGAGCGTGCAAGCAGCACTGTTTCCTTCCCAGTTGTAGGCTATGTGGATTCTGAAAATCCATGGCAAAAAATGAAACATGCTCTTCCACAACTTGACTTCAAACGTGTCGCTGTTGAGTTTGACAATCTCATCTTGACCAAATATCATGGTTTAAAAACCGTTTTTGAAACTGCTGAGTTTGAAAACCTCACTCCTCGTATCCAACGCATGCGCCTCATCAAATCAGCTGATGAAGTGCAAAAAATGATGGTTGCAGGTCTCTATGCGGACAAGGCTGTTAATGTTGGTTTTGACAATATTTCTCTTGATAAGACTGAGACAGATATCATCGCCCAAATTGACTTTGCTATGAAGCGTGAAGGTTATGAAATGAGTTTTGATACCATGGTCTTGACTGGTGATAATGCTGCAAATCCACACGGTATTCCAGCAGCAAACAAAGTTGAAAATAACGCCCTTCTCCTCTTTGACCTTGGTGTTCTAGTCAACGGCTATGCGTCAGATATGACTCGTACGGTCGCTGTCGGCAAACCAGACCAATTCAAGAAAGACATTTATAACTTGACTCTTGAAGCTCAACAAGCTGCTCTTGACTTTATCAAACCAGGTGTGACTGCCCATGAAGTGGATCGCGCTGCTCGTGAGGTCATTGAAAAAGCTGGTTACGGCGAGTACTTCAACCACCGTCTTGGTCACGGTATCGGTATGGATGTCCATGAATTCCCATCTATCATGGAAGGAAACGACATGATCATCGAAGAAGGCATGTGCTTCTCTGTTGAACCAGGTATCTATATCCCTGGTAAAGTCGGTGTCCGTATCGAAGACTGCGGTGTTGTTACCAAGGATGGCTTCGACCTCTTTACAAGCACCAGCAAAGACTTGCTTTATTTTGATTAAAATTTTTCAAAAATCTTCCCACAATAAAACGCATAATATCAAGTTTTTTCAATACCTGATACTATGCGTTTTTTCTGATTTTTAGGACTTTCTCCACAGCCTCTTTACTTAATCTTCTTGATACTTTGGCTAAGGATAAATCCTACAATCATCCCTACCATATTTTGCATGAAATTTGGTAGAATTTCTGGTAGAGCTGCAGCCCAGCCATTCATCAATGTAGAACCCAAGGCGTAACCCCCTACCATAGCAATCGTTGCCAAGATAAGGCCTAACCACTGAGCTTTTCCTTTAAATCCTGCGAAAAATCCCTGTAAGCCATGGTTGATTAAACTAAAGAACATCCACTGAGGGTAGCCTGATAAGAGGTCAATCAAGAAACCTGCTAGTCCTCCGACTACAGCCCCTTCACGACTACCAAAGTAGAAGGCCGCAAAGAAGACACCCGCATCTAAAAGAGTTAGAATGCCTGTCGGTGTTGGAATTTTTAAGAAATAACCTAGAACCACAGAAAGAGCGGTTAATAGGGATACAAGGGCGATTTTAGTTGTTTTGGTTTGCTTCATATTGTCTTACTCCATACTGATCTGCTTGTGCAATGGCACGGTAAACGAAAGCCTTAGAGCTTTCTACTGCTGGTAAAAGTTCATCACCTTTAAGCAAGTGACTGGCAATGCTAGAAGCAAAGGTACAACCTGCACCAGCATTTTGGCCTTGGATGACAGGATTTTCTAGGACTGTAAAGTTTTGTCCGTCATAAAAGACATCTACAGCCTTGTCCTGACTAAGGCGATTGCCTCCCTTGATAATGACTGCTGGCGCTCCTAATTCATGCAATTTCTGTGCTGCAGTTTTCATATCTTCAAGGGTTTTAATCTCTTGATCTGCTAGTAATTCTGCTTCAGGAAGATTAGGCGTAATCACACTGACATGAGGGAAAAAGCGAATCAACTCTTGGCAGAGTTCACTAACTGCTACGTCGTGCGTTTCCTTGCAGACCAAGACAGGATCCAGAACCACAGGCACTCCTGGTCGTTGTTTGATAAAGTCCAATGCCTTCTCAGCTACGCTGACAGTTGGTAGAAGACCAATCTTAATCCCCCCAAACTCCACATCACGCAAGCTATCTAATTCATATTGAAAAATGACATCGTCAGTTGGAAAGACTTCAAATCCTTTTTCTGTCAAGGCTGTCAAACAAGTCACTGCTACAAAGCCATGCAAGCCGTTCAAGGTATAGGTAGCCAAATCAGCTGACAAACCACCACCACTAAAAATATCATTTCCAGAAAGTGCTAAAATACGATTATTCTTCATAACGAATCTCCTTTAAATATAAACCATTTGGTGCTGCAGTGGGACCTGCAAGCTGCCTGTCCTTTTTCTCCAAGATGAGGTCAATCTGCTCTACTGGCATGCGGTTATTGCCAATTTTGAGTAGCGTCCCCACCATATTGCGAATCTGCTTATACAAGAAACCATTTCCTGAAAAGGTAAAGGTCAAAAACTGGCCTGTCTCATCCACCCTAAGGCTAGCTTCTGTAATAGTGCGAACCTTATCTTCTACACTAGTCCCAGAGGCTGTAAAGCCAGTGAAATCATGGGTTCCTTCTAGCTTTTTGATTGCAATCTGCATGCGTTCCACATCGAGTGGGTAGGGAAAGTGAGTGGCATAGTGACGGCGCATAGGATTCTTGGGACGTCCTCTATCCACAATAAACTCATAAGTCTTGCTATGCTTGGCATAACGGCAATGAAAATCATCTGCCACAAGCTCAATCGAAATCACATCAATATCTTCAGGGGACTGGGTATCCAAAGCAAAACGGAGCTTCTCCTCATCCATCTGATAAGGCAGGTCAAAATGAATAACCTGTCCCAAAGCATGAACCCCACTATCTGTCCTACCAGCACCGTGAACAGTGATGGCTTGCCCCTTATTCAATCTAGTCAAGGTTTTTTCAATTTCTTCCTGAACACTACGCGCATGAGGCTGGCGCTGAAAACCAGCAAAGGCGTAACCATCATAGGAAATAGTTGCTTTATATCTCGTCATAACTTCTATTTTATCAAGAAATTAATCTGTAGACAAGGTTCTAAAATAAATATTGTCTGGGTACAAAAAACTCAAAAGAAAAACCTAGGAAACCAATCCTAAGCTCTCTTTTGGAGTAGGTACATGACAAAGATAGAGGTTACAATTAACCAAGATCCTAAGATAGCAAAGACCAACATCCCATTGTGAGTTAGTAAGCCAATTGCACCTAGAACCAATGGGGTCGTAAAGGCTCCGAAACTACAGCCTAATACGGCAAATGAAGTTGCTTGATTGAGGAGTTTAGCTGGAATTCGTTCAGAAACAAGTTGAAAGACCGTCGTCAAGGCTACACTGTAGGCAAAACCAGCCAGAATGCTTCCTGCCACTACCACCCACAAGGATGGAGACAAGGCAATCACAATTTGCCCCAAACCAAAAGTAATACCAGACCAGAGGAGCAGTTTCTCTTTAAAGATAGAAATCAAGAAAGAGAAACTCACACCAGCCACAATCCCGATCAACTGCATGACACTAAGAACAAAACTAGATAACTGGGCATCTCCAAGTCCTCTTTCCACCATCAAACTTGGAATACGGATGGTAATAGCTGTATTGGTACAAACTACCACTGCTGCTTCTATAGCTAGGGTAAAAATCAAGCCTTTCATTTCTCGAGTTAAGTGACTTGCTTCCTTCGCTTTTTTCTTGACTTCTTTCTTTTCTTTTCCATAAGGGACAAAGAGCAGATAAAGGGTCAGCACCAAAAATCCAGCACTATAGGCTAAGAAAGTAGCTGTCCAACCAAATGACAACAACTGGCCGACTGCCAAGGTAATGAGAGAAGCTCCAACAACCTCTGCAGAACCACGTAGCCCTAACATCTGAATTCGCGTTTTCCCTTGATAGCGTTCACTGATAATAGAAATTGCCTTAGCATTAATCATCCCAACACCCAAACCAAAAAGAATCCGTGTTCCAAAGACAAAGGGATAGGCTTGATACCAAAAGGGTGCTGTTCCACTCAGTGATAAAATCAACAATCCCAAACTAATCTGTAATCGCTCAGGAAATATTTTTTCTAAGAAACCATTTAGTAGTAACATAATCATAATTCCAAAGGAAGGCAAGCTAGCCAAGAGCTCAATTTGTTCCTTAGGATAGCCTTGATAATAGTCAAACATGGCTGGCAGGGCACTTGAAATCGAAAAGGAGGTAATCAAAACGAGGGAGAGAGCCAAAATACTGGCCCGTTCTAAAAATTGTTTCATGAAATCTCTTTCTATCTTTCTCTTAATCTTCTACTTTTTTGATCGTTATCAAACAAGCAAGAAAAGAAGAAGTCCCATTGGTTTGTAGACTCCTTCTTAAACTCGAAAATGAATCCCTTGTGTCTTATACTCAATGAAAATCAAAGAGCAAACTAGGAAGCTAGCCGCAGGCTGTACTTGAGTACGGCAAGGCGAAACTGACGTGGTTTGAAGAGATTTTCGAAGAGTATTAGGATGACTTTCTCTTGATTTGCTTAATAAAATAGAAGATAAATCCTGCCACCATATAGGCAACAAAGATAATCAGACACCACTTGAACACGACATCCCAACCCTTGTTCACATTCAAAAAGAAGTAAGGGAAAGGATTATCCTTGGCATTTGGAATATTGAGTTTTAAAACCAAACCATTAAAGAGAGCAAACATCATATACAGCAAGGGTAAAATCGTCCACACAACTGGATCCCAAATCTTGTATTGACCCTGTTTGTCAAAAAAGAGGGTATCTGCGAAAAACCAGAGGGGAACGATATAGTGGCAAAGGAAATTTTCTAGGGTATAGAAATTAGTCGCAATAGGCGCTAAGAGGAAATGGTAAATCACACAGGTAATCATGATACTCATGGTGACTCCACCTTTTAAGCGCAAGAGACTTGGTCTTTGCCAGTTTTCACCTACACGGCTCATAACCTTTAAGAGATAGAGCGTAAAAATAGTTACTAACAGATTTGACAGAACCGTGTAATAGAGAAGCATCCCAAAACCACCATGCTTGGTAATTTCAAGATAAACTCCCGTAAAAGCCGCTAGAAACAAGAAGATACGGCTATAAAATACAAGTTTATAGTGTTTTGACATGTTTAAATTTTCTTCACAAACTCTGATTTGAGTTTCATGGCACCGAAGCCATCAATCTTACAGTCGATATTGTGGTCGCCTTCTACGATGCGAATATTTTTCACGCGCGTCCCTTGTTTCAAATCTTTTGGCGCACCTTTTACCTTCAAGTCCTTGATGAGAGTTACTGTATCACCGTCAGCCAATTTATTTCCATTGGCATCGATAGCAACAAGACCCTCTTCTACATCTGCAACTTCAGCAGGATTCCACTCATAAGCACACTCTGGGCAAACCAGTAGGGCACCGTCTTCGTAGACATACTCTGAGTTACATTTTGGGCAATTTGGTAGGTTGTTCATGGTTTCTCCTTATCATCATTCGCTATTCTTTGAAAATCAAAATTTCTCGAACAGCAACTATTATACCCTAAAATCAGCATTTTGACAAATTTAGAAAAAAACCGATATCTATCTATCGGCTTTTCTACATTTACATTCTTTTTTTAGCTTCTGCTTTGATTTTTTCAACTACTTCTTGAATGTTCAAACCAGTTGTATCAAGGTAGACAGCATCCTCTGCTTGTTTGAGAGGCGAAGTCTCACGATGACTATCCTTGTAGTCACGCGCAGCAATTTCCTCTTTTAGAGTTTCAAGGTCTGTTTCAATTCCCTTGGCAACATTTTCCTTGTAACGACGCTCTGCTCTCTCATCAACAGAAGCTACTAGGAAAATTTTTAATTCTGCTTGTGGCAATACAACAGTCCCAATATCGCGACCGTCCATGACAATCCCGCCTTGTTGGGCAATCTCTTGTTGGAGAGAAACTAGTTTCTCACGCACTTGAGGAATTGCTGCAATAGCAGAAACATGATTGGTTACTTCATTTTCACGGATAGGATGGGTAATATCCACATCCCCTACAAAAACAAGCTGTTCCCCAGTTTCTGAACGCCCAAAACTAATTGGATGCTGGTCCAACAAGGCTAGAAGGGCTTCGACTTCTTCTACTCCTAACTGGTTTTGGAGAGCCATATAGGTTGCCGCACGATACATGGCACCTGTATCTAGATAGGTGTAACCAAAATCCTTGGCAATAATCTTTGCGACTGTACTCTTACCACTGGAAGCAGGACCGTCAATAGCAATTTGAATTGTTTTCATATCAACTCCTATTTTATTTTTATAACATCACCTGGATTAGCAAACCAAGACCCTGTAGCCATGTGCCCAGGATTTAAGGCTTCTAACTGTGCAATGGAGATTCCAGCACGAGCGGCAATGGCTGCTTCCCCTTCTCCAGCCAAAACTTTTATCGTTCCTTCAGGATTAGCAGCTTCTTCTGAACTACTAGAAGTAGATTCTGGCTCTGAACTTTGCTCAGGCTGGGAACTGCTTGAAGATGAGACTTGTACTACACTTGCATCAGAATCGTGAAAATCTTTCAAGGCTGCTGTGCGATTACTCCCCCCCGATGATAGATAGATGAGAACAATAATCATCACGACTACAATCACGAAGAAAATACTAGCTAAAATCGTCAAGACACGATTAGCCACTACATCTCTGCCTTGAGTTCTCTTACGACGCTCTGCTCTTGATTCTTCTTGATCATAAATATCTTCTTGCCACGGTTCTTTTTCCATACCCTACTCCTTGTTTTTTTTTACTTTTCTTATTACAATATAAATATGAACATGAAAATCACACTTATACCTGAACGATGTATCGCCTGTGGGCTTTGCCAAACTTATTCTGATTTATTTGATTACCACGATAATGGAATCGTGCGTTTTTACGATGACCCTGACCAACTAGAAAAAGAAATTTCTCCTAGTCAGGATGTCTTAGAGGCTGTTAAAAATTGCCCAACTCGCGCCCTGATTGGAAACCAGAAAGCCTAAATCAATGGCGATAATCCACTCCCTCTAGTTTAGCATATTTCCATGTAAAATTATAGTCTTTTCACTTTATTTTTTTCTGTAAAATCAGGAAGGTCACTTTTTTCTTTGATGAGATAAAGTGGTCTTTTTTTGGTCTCCAAATAAATTTTACTGATGTACTTGCCGAGAATTCCAATGGTCAAGAGTTGAATGCCTCCAAGAAAGAGAATGACAGCCATCAGAGAGGTCCAACCTGATGTCGGATTGCCCAAAATGAGAGTCCGAACCACAACAAAAAAGGTCATCAGTAGAGAAATAAAACAAGATAGGAGACCAGCTACGAAAGCTATAATCAGGGGAAAATCTGAAAAATTAACAATCCCTTCAATGGAGTAGAAAAAGAGTTGCCTAAAACTCCAACTGGTCTTGCCAGCCTGCCTTTCGACATTTGGATAGTCCAGATAGTGGGTTTTAAAGCCGACCCAGGCAAAGAGTCCCTTAGAAAAACGATTGAACTCAGTCAAACTTAAAATGGCATCGACTACAGACCTTCTCATCATACGAAAATCACGGACACCTGACGGCAGGGCTACTGGGCTGATTTTTTTCATAAGGCGATAAAAGAGATTAGCGCAGAGACTACGTAAAACTGGTTCTCCTTCCCGACTAGTTCTCCTTGTTCCAACACAGTCCAAATCTGCATTTTGGTCTAGTAAGTTTTTCATCTCAAGCAACATACTAGGAGGATCCTGGAGGTCTGCATCCATTACCACCACCAGATCTCCTGTCGCATATTGTAAGCCTGCATAGAGAGCTGCTTCTTTGCCAAAATTTCGTGAGAAAGAAATATAATGCACTGCCGGATTTTGCTCCCGATAGGTCTTTAAGAGTTCCAAGGTCCCATCACTTGATCCATCATCGACAAAGACATACTCGATTTCTGTTTCCAAATCTGGAAGTAAAGCTTCCAGAGCCTGATAAAAAAGAGGAAGTACTTCCTCTTCGTTTAAACAGGGGACAATGATTGATATCACCATCTTAGTCTTCAAATCCATTTGGATGCTTGCTTTGCCAACGCCATGCGTCTTCACACATTTGGGTGATGCCGAGTTCTGCTTCCCAGCCGAGTTCTGCTTTGGCTTTTGCAGGATCTGAATAGCAGGCCGCGATATCTCCTGGGCGACGGTCTACGATGCGGTAAGGAATTGGGCGTCCCACTGCTTTTTCCATATTTTGGATAATTTCAAGAACTGAGTATCCTTTACCTGTTCCAAGGTTATAAACGTTTAGACCTGAGCCTTTTTGGATTTTTTTCAGAGCTGCAACGTGACCTTTAGCCAAATCGACAACGTGGATATAGTCACGAACACCAGTTCCATCTTCCGTATCGTAATCGTCTCCAAACACTTGCACTTGCTCTAATTTCCCAACGGCTACTTGAGTCACATATGGCAAGAGATTGTTTGGAATACCGTTTGGATTTTCTCCCAAATCACCACTCTCATGGGCTCCGATTGGGTTAAAGTAACGAAGCAAGACAACATTCCACTCTGAGTCTGCCTTGTAGATATCTGTCAAAATTTCCTCAAGCATAAGCTTAGTGCGGCCATATGGGTTGGTCACTGAAAGTGGGAAATCTTCCAAGATGGGCACTGTGTGCGGATCCCCGTAAACTGTCGCAGAAGAACTGAAAATGATGTTTTTACAGTTGTTTTCTTCCATGACCTTCAAAAGACTAACAGTCCCAGCTATATTGTTGTCATAGTAGGCAAGAGGGATACGTGTTGATTCGCCAACAGCCTTCAAACCAGCAAAGTGAATGACACCTGTTGGTTCTTCTTGTTTGAAAATGTCTCTAAGGGTATCTGTATCACGGATATCAGCCTCATAAAAAGGAATTTCAACTCCTGTAATTCTCTCAACAACTTCTAAACTTTTTCTGTTACTATTAACAAGGTTATCCACCACAACAACCTGATGACCTGCTTGGATTAACTCAATAACAGTGTGGGTTCCGATAAAACCTGCTCCACCCGTTACTAAAATCTTTTCTTGCATCTTTTTTCCTCGATTCTCGGATTTTTTCTTATTTTACCATTTTTGATAGGGAATGTCATTTGCCATCCTAGAGGGTAGGATAAAATTTCAGTAAAATCTTATTGTTTAACATAGTTTTCAATTGAGTAGTTTGCTGGGTCTAAGGTCATTTCCCTGCTTTGTACCAGTTGTGCTAGGTGGTAACCAATGATAGGACCAGTTGTAAGGCCTGATGAACCTAGTCCACTAGCAGCATAGACACCTGCTAAGCCAGGTACTTGCCCAAAGAAAGGTGAGAAATCACTGGTATAGGCACGGATTCCCACACGCTCAGATCTTGAAGTAGCTTCGGCCAAGATCGGATAGTGAGGCAAGGCGACCTCCTCCATTTGTTGGAGTAAGGTTTCATCTACCGTCAAATCAAATCCCATATCATTTTCATGAGTAGCACCTAGAGACAATTTCCCACCTGCAAAAGGAATCAAATCCCACTCCCCTTCTGGCATAACAACAGGGTATGATTCTATATCTTGGGCAAGCTGATAATCTCGGAGTTGTCCTTTTTGAGGACGGACATCCACAGCATAACCCAAGGGTTCTAACATATCCCCCAACCAAGCTCCCGTCGCCAAAATAACCTGATCAAACACCTCTTCACCAATCTGGTAACCTGATGCTAACGGTGTCAGAGTCACTTTTTCTTTGACCAGCTTAACCTGACTGGCTTCCAGCAAACGAGTCACTAAGAGTTGACCATCTACTCTCGCTCCACCAGAAGCATAGAGCAAGCGGTCAAATCCCTGTAAGCCAGGGAATAATTCATTAGCTGATGCTGGGTCCAGAATGGCTAATTGCCCTATCAAGGGAGATTCTTCTCTGCGCTGGAGGGCTAGTTGATAGAGTTCTTCCAACTTAGTTTCATCCTTTTTCAGGAGAAAGACTCCCGAACGCTGGTAAAAGTCGATCTCTTGTCCTGACTTCTCTAAATCAGCCAATAAATCCACATAAAAATCAGCCCCCAAGCGCGCCATCTTGTACCAAGCTTTATTGCGGCGTTTGGAAAACCAAGGACTGATAATTCCTGCTGCAGCCTTGGTTGCCTGACCCTGTCCATGGTCAAAAACGGTCACCTCTAGGTCACTTTCTTTCGAGAGGTAGTAGGCAGCTGTTGCTCCCACAATTCCTGCTCCGATAATAGCAACTTTTTTCATTGTTTTCACTTTCTAACTAGATATGGTGGAAAGGATTGGTCGATGCTTGACTAGGTACAATATCGATTGTCCAGCCCTTTTCTCCTTTCCATTGATTAAGAAGCTCTGCAATTTTTTCCACAAAAAGCACTTCAATATAGTGACCTGGGTCCAATGCCAACAAGCCATCTGACAACATATCCTGGGCAGTATGGTAGTAGATGTCACCAGTGATATAAACATCTGCCCCTTTTGCTAAAGCATCCTTATAGAAAGACTGCCCACTACCACCACAGATAGCCACTCTTGAAATAGGCTTCTGCAAGTCATTCTCTTGATAATGCACCAATCGAAGACTATCTAGGCCAAAGACTTGCTTGACATGTTGGGCAAAATCCCCAAAGGTCTGAGGCTGAATATTCCCAATACGTCCAATTCCACGTTCAGGGCCAGTTTCCTGTAGATAAGTCGTCTCCTCAATTCTCAGCATCTGACAGAACCAATCATTAAGGCCATTTTCAACGATGTCAATATTGGTATGGCTGACATAAACTGCGATGTCATGCTTGATGAGATCAATGTAAATCTGATTTTGTGGACGGCTAGCTACCAAATCCTTGATGGGACGGAAAATCGGCGCGTGCTTGACAATAATCAAGTCTACACCCTTTTCAATAGCTTCAGACACCGTTTCTTCACGAATATCCAGAGTCACCATGACCCTTTGTATCTCCTTATCCAAAGTGCCAATTTGCAGGCCACGACTGTCTCCCTCCATGGAAAATTCCTGAGGGCAAAAGGCTTCATATGCATTAATTACTTCACTTGCTAGCATGGAGAACCTCCTTGATGGCTTGAATTTTATCTACTAGAACTTGACGTTCCTCCAGATTTTTTTCTGGGATTTGTCCGAGGGCAAACTCTAGCTTAACAGCTTCTTTTTGCCATTTTTGGACAAAGACTGAACTGACCTCTTTGGACAAGAAGGGACCAAAGCGAACATCACTGGCTGATAGCTTCATTTGTCCAGCTTCCACCACCAAAATTTCATAAAACTTGCCAGCTTCTTCTAGAATACTTTCTGCCACAATCTGAAAACCATTGTCTTGCAACCAAATGCGCAAGTCGTCTTCACGATTATTGGGCTGGAGGATCAAACGCTCTACATTAGCTAACTTGTCCAAGCCTTCTTCTAAAATCCTAGCAATCAAACGACCTCCCATGCCAGCAATGGTAATGACAGACACTTGGTCTGCCTCTTCAAAAGCTGCCAGCCCATTGGCTAAACGGACTTGGATTTTCTCCTTTAGGCCGTGAGCCTCAACATTTTTGACCGCAGACTGATAGGGGCCTTCCACCACCTCACCTGCAATGGCGCTTCTGATTTGGCCTCTCTCAACCAACTCGATAGGCAGATAAGCATGGTCACTTCCCACATCTAGCAAAATGGCTCCCTGTGGCACAAAGGAAGCCACTAATTCTAATCTCTTTGAAATCATTTTCTCTCACTTTCCAAAACTCTATTATCTCTTATTATACCACATTTCAGCCAGCACTCCTGCACCTAAAAAGACCGCAATCCATAGATTGCAGCCTTTATTTATTTTCTAGCTTGATAACGACTGGTTAGAATGAAAATCACGGTAAAGACCAACATCATGACACCATAAACAGGTAGCGTTTGTCCTGTCAAGGTTGAAATTTCAAGTAGTTTTTGGATTCTTGGGAAGAGAGCTGTCGCTAGGAAGCCTCCTACTGACCAAACAATCAAGAGGACACGCCAGAGAGTGAATGGCATGCAGGCTCTAAATACGGATAAGAAACCAATTGACCCCAATAGATAATAGAGTAGAGTTGAGATTTCTAACTCAGACCAACCTTGGCTACTTCCAAATATTTTCACAAAAAGAACGCTGAACACGACCATGAGAGCGCTTGGTAGGGCACGAAGCATGGATCTTCTGAGGAAGTTTGGTTCGACAGGTTTGATATTTCTCTCAAAAGTCAGAACGAATGGTGGGAAACCTTCCACGAATTGGTCAATCATGGTAATCTGGATTGGAATAAAAGGGAAAATCAAGATCCATTCAGACCGTCCCAGAAGAGCACTGGCAATACAGATAACTGCGAGCAAGAATGAGTAGATGGTCTTTATCAAGAAAATCGGTGCGATGTGGGCAATGTTATTGACCACACGACGACCTTCAAAGAGAATCTCAGGAACATCATTAAAGTCAGAGTTCAAGAGAACCAGATTGGCAATCTGACGAGTCGCTGGATCTCCCTCAGCCATTACGATGGAACAATCCGCCTCACGAAGAGCCAGGATATCATTGACTCCGTCCCCTGTCATAGCTGTTGTATGCCCTGCTTTTTTCAGAGTTTGGATGATGAGTTTTTTTTGATGAGGGGAAACACGTCCGAAAATAGCTATCTCTTCAGCCATAACAATCAATTCTTCATCAGTGATTTTTGAACAATCTACATAGCTATGGTAGTCCGCAAAACCAGCCTTCTGGGCAATGCTGGACACCGTAACTGGATTGTCACCAGAGATAATTTTCAATCCCACTTCCTGAGAACGGAGATAGTCCAGCGTCTCTGCTGCTCCTTCTCGAATGGGATCCAAAATTTCCAGCAAGGCTAGAGCCTGAATATCAGATGGTTTTTGTGGTTTGTGATGGTCTAATTTCTCCTGACTGAGAGCTAAGACCAATACACGTGAACCTCTCTCCAAGGCCTCTCTGGCTTCTGGGACCTCAGAATCCAGCAACATCTCAGGCGCCCCTAAGAAAGCTGTTCCCAAACCCTCTAACTCCATGGCTCCCCACTTGCGGTCGCTAGAGAAGGGAAGATTCGAAAGCATAGGATAGGCTACTTGGCCTTGGAAACGCTGGCGAATGGCTTGAGCTGTTGGATTTTTATCCTCACTGTGAGCTATGTAGCTGGTCAAAATGCTGGCAATAGTCTCTTTACCATAAGTGTCCGTCAGCGGAAGAACAGCCTCCACCTGCATCTTGCCTTGGGTGATAGTGCCCGTCTTGTCCAGACAGAGCATGTCCACGCGCGCCAAGGTCTCAACAGAGTACATCTCCTGCACCAAGACCTTTTTCAAGCCCAACTTAATCACCGCTGTCAAGAGCGAAGTAATGGTCAAAAGGGCAATTCCCTTAGGCAACATTCCCAGCAGGGCTGTCGACGAATTTACAACGGATGACTTGAGAGGCAGGCCTTTTAAAAGCAAGGCTTCTAGCAAGAGAGCCAGACCAAAGGGAATGATAATCTTTCCAGTAAAACCAGCTAACCTGTCCAGCGATTTCATGATACGGGAGTTAATCGGTTTAACGGTCTTGGCTTCCAGCATGAGCTTGGCAGCATAGTTGTCTGCACCTACATGATGGACACGAGCTAAAACTGCACCACTGGCTAAGAAACTTCCTGACAAAAGCAAGGCATCCACTTCCTTTTGCACCAAATCACTTTCCCCCGTCAACATGGCTTCATTGACTTCTGCAAATCCTTCCAAAACCAAGGCATCACTAGGAATCTGCTCTCCAGCAGACAAACGAATAACATCTCCTAACACCAATTCTTCCGGATTCAGAGTCACTTCTTGGCCATCACGAATGGTTTTGACCTTTTCCTTGGTCATGAGATTGAGCTTGTCCACCATGTGTTTAGCCCGCAGCTCGGTCACAATCCCAGAAAAAGCGTTAAAGCAGATAACAGCAAAAAAGACCAAATTGCTCCAAGCCTGCACAAAGGCAAGGGCCAAAGCAATGGCAAAGTTCAAAGCGTTAAAAAGGGTAAAGACATTTCGTTTGATGATTTGCCAAGTGCTGGTACTGGCCGAAGCAGTAAAATCATTGACCAAGCCCTTAGTCTGTCTTTCCTTGACTTCTCTTTGGGTTAATCCCATAATCTTATTTTTATCCATAAATTCTATCATATCATTTTTTTTAACAGAATTCTAATCTCATCCCAAATATGCACCTAGTCAAGGGAAAAGTTTGCCAGCCCTCCTTTGATAAGGTATAATAATAACAAGAAAATAATCGAAGGAGATCGCATGTTTTATACTTATTTACGTGGATTGGTTGTATTACTCCTATGGTCCATCAATGGCAATGCCCACTATCATAATACTGATAAAATTCCTAATCAAGATGAAAATTATATTTTGGTTGCCCCTCACCGTACCTGGTGGGATCCTGTTTACATGGCCTTTGCGACCAAGCCAAAACAATTTATCTTTATGGCCAAAAAAGAACTCTTTGCCAACCGTATATTTGGTTGGTGGATTCGTATGTGTGGTGCCTTTCCTATCGACCGTGAAAATCCTAGTGCTTCTGCCATCAAATACCCTATCAATGTTCTCAAAAAAAGTGATCGCTCTCTCATCATGTTTCCAAGTGGGAGCCGTCACTCAAACGATGTCAAGGGTGGCGTAGCCTTGATTGCCAAGATGGCCAAGGTCCGTATCATGCCGGTTACCTACACAGGTCCTATGACCTTGAAAGGCTTGGTTAGCCGTGAGCGTGTCGATATGAACTTTGGAAATCCAATCGATATCTCAGATATCAAGAAAATGAATGATGAAGGCATTGAAACAGTCGCCAATCGCATCCAAGCAGAATTTCAACGTCTGGACGAGGAAACGAAACAATGGCACAATGATAAAAAACCAAACCCACTCTGGTGGCTTATCCGCATCCCTGCCCTTATCCTTGCGGTTATCCTCGCTATCCTAACTATCATCTTTAGCTTCATCGCAAGCTTCATCTGGAATCCAGATAAGAAGAGAGAAAAACTTGGTTAAATAAATACAACAATCCCTTGGCAAAAGCCAAGGGATAAATCTTTTATTCAATTTTCCATTTTTGGGCCAACCAGCTGGAAAAAGCTAGGAATCGTTCAACTACTTGTTCATGGTGTCCATAAGGATCAAAGACAAACTGGCCGTTCGGATAGTGTTTCTGAAGACTGGTATGGATTTGCTCAGCATAGACCGGTGCTTGAGCCAAGCGATTGGTATGATGGGCTCCTTCTGTTTGACCGTTCTGTAAATACAGCAAACAGTCCAAATTTTTCACATTTTCTTCCTTGCAGTAAGTCACAAAATCAGGATACCAAAAGGAACCACAGATCGAAAAGACACAGGAAACCTTGTCAAAGCTGAAAAGACTGTAGACTGCCACCAAACCACCTAGTGAATAACCTCCGTAGGCAAGGCGAGTTTCGTCCAGGCGATAAAGAGACTGCAACTTGTCTAAAAGACCTCCAAATAAATGATCATGATAGACCTTGGCCTGACCTCCAAAATCTGGAGCTCCATCTCTCAGAGCAGCTGCCTTCCAAGGAGTGTAGTCATCTAGGCGATTTTTAGAGGTCAAGCCCACTAAAATCACAGTATCGGACAGAGACGATAGGAAATCCAAGTTTCCATCATTCAATAAAATAGCTGGATAGGTTTGATTGGGGTCGTAGTTAGAAGGAAGGCTGACCTTGACTTGGATTCCTTCCCAATCAAACTCATTATTTATTGATAAAGTCATTGATTTTCTCAAGGGAATCAATCACTGCTGGACCATAATCCATCAACTCATCGTAAGAGATAGTCATGATTTTTTGATTCTTAATAGCAGGAACACCTTCCAAAACAGCATTTGCCTTCATCAACTCTACTGCGTTGGCATCCAATTTTTTGTTGCGGTCGCTGGTTACATAGATAATCAATTCAGGATCCATTGACACGAGATTTTCCAAGGTCAAGCCCGATGTTCCCGTTGCAACATTTGTATAACCAAGTTGATTTAACAAACTTTCTTGCAAAGCAGACTTGTAGGCACCGAAGGTTTGATCATTATAAGCAACCATAATCAAAGCCTTTTTCTTTTCACCTTGGCTTGCTGGATTTGCTTTCTTAACAGCGTCAATTTTAGTTTGTAATTGGGCTGCGTATTCATTAGCCTTGTCCTGAACATTAAAAATCATTCCAAGATTTTTGACATCTTCTACGATATTCCCCAAATCTTGCTGAATTGTTGAGAGAGAAGCCTTTTGAGTATAAACTGGGATTTTATTTTCATTCCAAGTGCTAACTGTCCCCAAAGATTTTTCAGAAAACATCATGTTTCGACCCATCACAGCGTCTGGCTCATAAGAAAGGACTGTCTCTTGTGAGACTGTTTTTTTATCCCCAATTTGAGGAATAGTCGCAATCGCGTCCTTGTATTTGTCCGTCACAGCATTGTCAGGGTTGAGCATGCCAGCAATTTTATCTTTCAAGCCTAACTCCAATAAGATTTCAGTGGTTGAAAGATTGTTGGTAATAACTTTTTCAGGTGTCTTGTCAAAGACTTGTTCAACTTCATTTCCCTTAGCATCATAAGTTTTGATCGTTAACGGATAAGTCGTCTCTGTGCTGGCCTTTTGACTTGTTTCTGTGCTAGATTGTGTGGTAGCTGTTTCTGTAGTAGTATTGCCACAAGCTGCCAAAGTTAAGGTAGCTACTGTTACGAGTAAAATGCTTAGTGTTTTTTTCATCTTGTTTTCCTTTTCATTCTTATAAATAGTGAATCATAGCTTGCTGATCCTCGGTCCAAGTAACCTGACTTTGAACTCCATATACAGTTTGCAATGACTCAGGGGTGATGGTCTCCTTTGGAGTCCCTTGGTAAAGGATTTCCCCCTCTTTCATCAGATAGAGATAATCCGAATAGCGACAAGCAAGTTGAATATCATGCAGGACAGCTAGAACATTGACCTTGAGATTCTTCACAATGGCCAGCAAGTCTAGCTGGTACTTGATATCTAGGTGATTAGTTGGTTCGTCCAGGAGCAAGAGAGTCGGTTCTTGTGCCAAGGCCCGTGCTAACAAGACTCGTTGCTTTTCTCCCCCTGAAAGAGACGAATAGAGACGAGTTTTCTTCTCAAGCATATCCACCTTGACGAGGGCATCTTGAACGAGAGCATAATCTCTTTCCCTTTCCTTCTGTAAAAAATAGAGGTGGGGAGTTCTGCCTAGCAAGACGATTTCTTCAACTGTACAATCAAACTGTAGCTGGTTAAACTGGGTGACAACTGCCATTTGCTTGGCTGTTTCTTTGAGTGACCAATGCTCCAGCGGCTTTCCATCTAGGCTTATCAAGCCTTTGTCCGCCTTTTCCTGACGATAGAGGAGTTTAAGTAGACTGGTTTTCCCGCTTCCATTTGGTCCTAATATCGTGTGAAATTGATTCCCTTCAACCTTAAGAGAAACTCCTTTGAGGATTTTTTTCTCTCCCAGTCCAAAGTGGACATCCTGACAAATCAAGTCCATATCAGACCCTCACCTCCCTTCGCCTACCTCCAACAATGTAAATAAAGAAGGGAGCACCTACTAAGGCTGTGAAAATACCAATAGGAAGCTCTGCGTTTGGAATGATGATACGAGAGAGTACGTCTGCCCAGATGACAAAGAGGGCACCTAGCAAGGTTGCAACAGGAAAAAGCCTCCTGTAATTCGTTCCTACTAACCCTCGAGCTAAATGTGGGGTAATCAGACCGACAAATCCAATAATCCCACAGGTTGCCACCAAGACTGCTGTCAGCACAGCCACCATTGTCACATAAAGATACCAATAAAAGCGTAAGGGAATCCCCAAAGTTAAAGCAGCCTCATCTCCCATCATCATCGCATTGAAAACACGATACTGAGTAGAGAAAAATAGAAAGGCCATTCCTACTACTATAGTTGGCAGGACCAAGTCTGCCCAGGAAGTCCCAGCGAGCGAGCCCATGGTCCAAAACTTAATGGTCATCACACTATCCGCATTAGCGCCAACTGAGATAATAAAGTTGGAAAAAGCCAGAAAGAGAGCATTGACCACCGTTCCTGATAAAATCAGGCTAGAAGTTGTCATCCTTCCCTGCATAGAGGCTATGATGAGGACAGCAATTGTTGCCAAAATAGCTCCAAGAAAAGCTCCAAGGCTAATCATCACTTTTAAACCAAGAATGATGCTTAGGGTTGCTCCTAGAGTTGCACCAGCAGAGATGCCTAAGACATAGGGCTCAGCGATGGGATTGTTCACTGTAGACTGCATCACGCTACCACACATAGAAAGACCTGCTCCTACTATCAGACCTAATAATACTCGAGGGAATCTCATGTTCCATACAATGGCAAGAGTAGACTTGGAAACCTCTCCTATCTCAAGAGGAAATCCCAACCTGCTCAACATAATCCGATAGGTATCTCCTAGATTAATCGCAACAGATCCCATAGAAACTGCTAGAAAGAGAGAAATCCCTAAAATACCTAGCAAAATAAGCAAAAGTATCACAAATTGCTGGTCTTGTCGGCTTCCAGAAAATTTGGAAAGCATGCAAACCTCCTTTGATAGAATCTTAAAAATTTAGAAAATTCTCATGAAAAGTATACCATATTTTCAACAATGGAACAAGATGAGAAAAATAAATATAGTTGGTCTTACAGTGCTAATAATCGTAACCGAAGATTATACTTGAGTATATCGAGGTAAAGTGACAACATAAAAAGCCCTCTGAAAATCAGAGAGCCAATTTGAGCTCGGGATAAAATCCTAGTGAAACAAAAAAATCTACACGGTCAGAAAAGTCTCTATCGTGCCATTTTCATACATGATGTATAGTCCAAGTACAATGAATACTAAGGGCACAATGATTCGCTCGTATTTTTCAATTGTCTCGAATATTAACGGAATAGAGGATAACACCCGACTAATCTCGCATAAGATAATTATGCCGATTACAAACACAAGCAAGGCCACGAGGGTCTGTGACCAATCTAACGAAGCAAAATAAGGTATATAGATACCTAAATTATCTCCGCCAGACGCAATTGTTAGCAATGTAACTGTCCAAAACAGTTGATTTGCCTTGCTTTGTTCTAATCTTTCAATAATTTCTTCCTCTTCTTCCTCTTCTTCCTCACCTTCTCCAACAATTGCAAAGCGAATCCCTAAATAGATAGGGATTAAACCAAGCAATCCAACCATCCATTCTTCAGGCACGAAATTAACGACATAAGCAGCAACTAAACTCGCCCCTACAAGTAAGCCTGTGCCTAGATATTGCCCCGCATAAATATGCCATTTTTGTTTATTCTGTGATAGCTGTGCAAATAAAATAAATAAAATAATTAAATAATCGATACTGGTGGAAATATAAACACCAATAGCAGATATGATTGTCTGTCCCATAAAAAACCCTCCTGTATTAGTCAGTAATAAATCAGCAGATTTTAGGAGAGCACAGACACATTAATTTAGCTATCGCTAGTGGGTAATTTCGAACATAGGAAAGCATTTTACTCCTCCTCAAAACGTAGTTACAAAGTAATTTCTAACTGGAATTCAGTGACTACTTCCATGTAGAGTATAACATACTATACTTTACTTCGTAAAGTGTGGGCTCTTCGAGGGGGCTTGCAGACAGCTGCTCGGCTTTTCAAGCTGAGTAGCTACGCACCTTTATGGTGTAATTAGATGATACCATTTGAGGTTTTTGTAGTCTCCAAAATTGTGACCGATAAAACCTTAATGAAAAAGCCCTCTGAAAATCAGAGAGCTGATTTAAGCCCGGGCTAAAATCCTAGTGAAAAAGATGAAACTCCTTGTGTTCATCGAACACTGTGTCATTTCCCTATTTTCATACGGATTTCTTACGCCCTTAGCATCATAATTCTTGCTGGATAAACCGTTTATAGACTAGGCGACGAGGCAAAGATTGTACAAAATTTTTAGTGAAACAAAAAAATCTCCCCGAAGGGAGAATATCTGGTTTATTTTACCTTACAGTGCTAGGAACCGTAACCGAAGATAATACTTGAGTATATCGAGGTGCGGTGACAACGCAATGTAAGTGGAAAATAAAGCAGATTAGCGACGAAGTCCTAGAGAGTTGATCAACTCACGGTAACGGTTAACGTCGTTTTTACGCAAGTATGCAAGCAAGTTACGACGGCGACCGATTTTCTTCATCAATCCACGGTAAGTAGCGTGGTCTTTTTTGTGTTGTTTGATGTGTTCGTTAAGGTGGTTGATTTCCCAAGTAAGGACAGCAACTTGAACCTCTACTGAACCTGTATCACCTTCGTGACGTGCATATTGTGCGATGATTTCATTTTTTTTCTCTTTTGAGATTGCCATGATGTTTCTCCTTTTTATTTGGCTTCATCCGAGTGACAGGTTGGCATGCCTGTAACCAAGAAGAAGTTATTTGTCTTTACGACAATCCCTATTCTACCAATAACTAACTTCTTTGTCAACAGATTTACTTTCTTGTTTTAAATATGCTATAATAATCATAGCAAGAAATCTAAGTTGTCTGTTTTTTAAAACGAGGTGATTATCATGCCTAGATTCTATTCCCATCTCCCCTACTATCTGGTCATATTTTTCTTTTATTGGCCACTTTATCAGTTGTTATCACTAATTATTTCTGACCCCCTTTTGCTCAAGAGTCTCTACGTAAATAATATTCTCTTCTTTACACCTCTGGTAATCTTGATTGTATCGTTACTCTATAGCTACCGTTTCCGTTTCTCTCTTTGGTGGTTACTGGGGAACGGACTGCTCTATTGTTTTACCATCATTACTTTCAGAGAATTTATCCTTCCCTACTTCCTAGCCTATGAAGTCTTTGCCATAGTTGGTATGGCTGTCGGTATTGGTATCAAGCGTATTCTACAAAAAATGAAAAACAAAAAACTTTCACAAAATCCTTGAAAAATCTCACAATCATGCTATAATAATCCATAGAGACAAGTCACTTAATCCCTTTCTACTAGAGAGTGCGTGGTTGCTGGAAACGCATAGGAAGCCTAAACTGATACTACTCTACTGACTTTTATGAAAACATAAAACGGTGGCCACGTTAGAGCCGATCAGAGGTGTTCCTCTCTTTTGAGGAACATAAATGAAGGTGGAACCACGTTGCGACGTCCTTTCGAGGATGTCGCTTTTTGTTTTTCAGAAGGAGGAAGAATGGTGCTTTACATGATTGGTGGATCGCCTTGTAGTGGAAAGTCAACAATTGCCTCACTTCTTGCTAGACAATATCAGCTACGTCATATCAAACTCGATGATTTGGTAGACGAGATGATGAGTCAAGCAAGTGCAGACTCCCAACCAATTTGCCTTCTTAGACAGGATAGAAGTCCGGAACAAATCTGGATGAGAAATCCAGAAGAGATGGCGGATGAAGAATGGCACTTTTATGAGGAGATTTTTCCTTATGTAAAATCTTACTTGATAAAAAATCAAAACAGGCATCTCTTGGTGGAGGGAGCAGGACTGTTGCCTCACTTGGTTAAGGAGCTTGAATGTCCAGCGTCTTCCTATCTATGCTTAACTCCGACAGCTGATTTTCAGAAAAAGCATTATAGACAGAGAGAATGGGTTCCTTATGTCTTGGAGGGAACAACCAACCCTGATAAAGCTTTTGAAAACTGGATGCAACGAGACATTCTTTTTGCCCAAATGGTTCGTAAAGAAGCAATGGAATTAGGATATTCTAGTCTCTTGACAGATGGTAGTCAATCAGAAAATCAGACTATGAAAGAGGTTGCTCGGCTCTTAAAATTGTCCAACAAAAAATAATAAATATTTAAGGAGAACATCATGATTAACATTACTTTCCCAGATGGCGCTGTTCGTGAATTCGAATCTGGCGTTACAACTTTTGAAATTGCCCAATCTATCAGCAATTCCCTAGCTAAAAAGGCCTTGGCTGGTAAATTCAACGGCAAACTAATTGATACAACTCGTGCGATCACTGAAGATGGAAGCATCGAAATTGTGACACCTGATCACGAAGATGCCCTTCCAATCTTGCGTCACTCAGCCGCTCACTTGTTCGCCCAAGCAGCTCGTCGTCTGTTCCCAGACATTCACTTGGGAGTTGGTCCAGCCATCGAAGATGGCTTCTACTACGATACTGACAACACAGCTGGTCAAATCTCTAACGAAGACCTTCCTCGTATTGAAGAAGAAATGCAAAAAATCGTCAAAGAGAACTTCCCATCAATTCGTGAAGAAGTGACTAAAGACGAGGCACGTGAAATCTTCAAGAACGACCCTTACAAGTTGGAATTGATTGAAGAACACTCAGAAGACGAAGGTGGTTTGACTATCTATCGTCAAGGTGAGTATGTAGACCTTTGCCGTGGCCCTCACGTCCCATCAACAGGCCGCATCCAAATCTTCCACCTTCTCCATGTAGCAGGTGCTTACTGGCGTGGAAATAGCGACAACGCTATGATGCAACGTATCTATGGTACAGCTTGGTTTGACAAGAAAGACTTGAAAAACTACCTTCAAATGCGTGAAGAAGCTAAGGAACGTGACCACCGTAAACTTGGTAAAGAGCTTGACCTCTTCATGATTTCTCAAGAGGTTGGTCAAGGGCTTCCATTCTGGTTGCCAAATGGTGCGACTATTCGTCGTGAGTTGGAACGCTATATCGTTGACAAGGAGTTGGCTTCAGGCTACCAACACGTCTATACTCCACCACTTGCTTCTGTTGAACTTTACAAGACTTCTGGTCACTGGGATCATTACCAAGAAGACATGTTCCCAACTATGGACATGGGTGACGGGGAAGAATTTGTCCTTCGTCCAATGAACTGTCCGCACCACATCCAAGTCTTCAAACACCATGTTCACTCTTACCGTGAGTTGCCAATCCGTATCGCTGAAATCGGTATGATGCACCGCTATGAAAAATCTGGTGCCCTCACTGGTCTTCAACGTGTACGTGAAATGTCGCTCAACGACGGTCACCTCTTCGTTACTCCAGAACAAATCCAAGAAGAATTCCAGCGTGCCCTTCAGTTGATTATCGATGTTTATGAAGATTTCAACTTGACTGAATACCGCTTCCGCCTCTCTCTACGCGACCCTCAAGATACTCACAAGTACTTTGACAACGATGAGATGTGGGAAAATGCCCAAACCATGCTTCGTGCAGCCCTTGATGAAATGGGCGTGGACTACTTTGAAGCCGAAGGTGAAGCAGCCTTCTACGGACCAAAATTGGATATTCAAGTTAAGACCGCTCTTGGAAAAGAAGAAACTCTTTCTACTATCCAACTTGACTTCTTGCTTCCAGAACGCTTCGACCTTAAATATATCGGAGCTGATGGTGAAGAGCACCGTCCAGTTATGATCCACCGTGGAGTTATCTCAACTATGGAACGCTTCACAGCTATCTTGATTGAGAACTACAAGGGTGCCTTCCCAACATGGCTAGCACCTCACCAAGTAACTCTCATCCCAGTATCTAACGAAAAACACGTGGACTACGCATGGGAAGTAGCTAAAAAACTCCGTGACCGTGGTGTCCGTGCAGATGTAGATGAGCGCAATGAAAAAATGCAGTTCAAGATCCGTGCTTCACAAACAAGCAAGATTCCTTACCAATTAATCGTTGGGGACAAGGAAATGGAAGACGGAACTGTTAACGTTCGCCGCTATGGCCAAAAAGAAACACAAACTGTCTCAGTTGATGACTTTGTTCAAGCTATCCTAGCTGATATCGCCAACAAATCACGCGTTGAGAAATAAGAACCAAGTAAAAAGTCTTTAAAATCAAAAAAACGCATAATATCAGGTGTTGAATGACCTTGTTACTATGCGTTTTATTCTTTATAATTTAGCTATTTCAAAATTACAAGTTCTCCATTCTTAATTTCCCAAACTTGGTCAAACTTACTTAATAATTCGTTTTGGCGATGTAAAGTAACAATGACGGCGCTTGGTAGTTCCAGAACTCTTTCCAATTCCATTTTAAACTGATTAGTATCCAAGGCAGAGAAAGGTTCGTCTAGGATAAGCAATGGATTTTTACGATTTTTCTCACGATTTAAATACATTCGTTGTTGCTGACCACCTGACAGGGATTGTGGTGGAATTTTTTCAAAATCTTCTTCTCTGAATTTTTCATTGAAACTATTGAATAGCGTTACATTATTTTCATAACTCGAAATAAATGTATGTTCTTGTTGCAGAATCATACCGAATCTTCCCCAAAGATGGTCCAAAACAAGCCCATCTAGCACAATTTGTCCTTCAAAATCTTCATCTGTTCCATTTAAAATGTTGAGAAGACTACTTTTTCCAGACCCATTCTTACCAATAAGCGCAATTTTATCCCCTTTTTGAATCGTAGCGGAAGTAATTATCAATTTTGATTCTCCCAGTTGTTTGGAAATGTTTTTCAAAGTAATCGTATCAAAAGAATGTTGAGGTGCTTGAACTGAAACGGGTCTCCCAACAATGTTTTGAAAACTCTTGATTACAGGCTTTACGGACTCTAACATTTGTAAATCATAAAGGATTTCCTGTATTGGTTCAGAAAAAGCATTAATATATCCGAAACTCGCCACCACCTCAGGAATACCGAGTTGCTGGTGAGATAGAGAGTAGGCTAAATAAATAAACAGAACAAGACTAATGAATTCAAAAGAAACACCTGTCAATAAGATGCCTGTAATTTTTGTCAAACCATACTTAAAATACTTATCCTGCAAATTCTTTAGAGAACTCTTTTGTTGATTCAAAAAATGCGACATAGTTAGTTTATTTACCAAATGATGTCCCATGAGCAAATCCTCCAAAGTTCGATAGTAATCTCCTTGTTTTTTCAAGTAAACCTGTCTACGATTAGCGGTCAACTTCCCAACGATTTTAGGAATTTGAATACTAATTCCAGTAGAAAAGATTAAAATCAGTGATACAATAGGATTAATTGTTCTGCTAATAATGAAAGCGTAAATGATGATACGTAAAATTTGTTTGATAAAACTCATCAATGGAGGAAGGTAATCCTTTTCCAACGAATCTAGGTCATTAGATTGATAGGAAATATACTCTGCTACTGTTTTCTGCTTGAAATCGTGGTGACTGAGTCCCAGAAGTGAACGAAACCACTCATTTTTCAAAGTAGTCGAAAAGATAATCCCCTGCTTCCAATCAAGTATCATTTGGATATAGTTACAACTCAAATAGCCTGCCACTGACATAGAGTAACCATATAGAGCTACTTGATAATCCCCTTTGATTAATGCCTGCGTGAAATACGGTAACAAAGCTGTGCAGATATTCGATACTACACCAAAAAGAAAATTAAAGAAGAGATACCATCTAATAGTTTTAAGATATGGTAGCATATACGATACTCCTTTCTAATGCGTTTTTTTACATATCGCAGAACAATCTCTACTATTCCCTATTTCAGATAGTGCGATACTCGGACATTGAGTGCAATAATTGTAAATCACACAAGTACTGCCGTTTTTACTATCATTCAAAATATAATTTGCTATTTTGTAAAATATAGGTCTATCCCATGTTTCTTTGATAGATGTAAAATGAATATTTCCAATACTTCTATTGAAAGTAAGCTTTTTCAGTTTTTCTAACGATTTAGGCTATTTCGTGACACACCCACAATCCGTGAAAATTCTGGTTATATCAGATTATGTGATTTTCGTAAGAATTTTATATTGTCTCCAATCATGGCAGTCTCCTTTTACTTGATAAAACTATTGTAACATTTAGAAATTAAAAACTGGTTCAAAATCAATAGAATGTGTGTATTCGATACATTCAATAAATTCTTGGAAACAGTTCCACACCAGTTACACAAATCTATATACACCTATCTCATTCAAAATAAAAAGAAAGCTGCAGTTCTTTTAATCCTGTATCAACGATTCATTCTGAAATCGAATAGGAGACATTTCCCAAGTCTACAATTCACTTCATCTCAAATTAATTTTTGTAATTCACCTTTAGTTTATAGATTTTATACTCAACAAAAGTATAAAGCATACAAAACTTCACTTTGAACCAGTATTTATACTATATTCCGTATTAAAAATTCTATTATTGGTTTTGTAAAAAACAGTCTTCAAATATCCTGAAATATAGCAAAAAGAGATTGGGTAAAAACTCATTGTCTCTTCTCACTCAATTATCAGATTCATATCGGAAAACTTAATTCTTACTATCGTTCCTTTTCCAACCTCAGACTCGATACAAATCTGGTGCCCCAGTTCTTCAGAAATCTTCTTAGATAGATAGAGGCCAAGTCCAGATGACTGCTGAGTTAGGCGTCCATTATATCCTGAGAAACCGCGTTCAAAGACTCGGAGGACATCACTATTTTTTATCCCGATTCCTGTATCCTTGATACAGAGTTCCTGGCCTTCCATATAAATCTCCAGACCACCTTCCTTGGTGTACTTGAGGCTGTTTGAGATGATTTGCTCAATAACCACTAGTAGCCACTTTTTATCCGTCACAATTTCTTTATCAAGGTCATATAGGTTGACATTTAGGCCTTTTTGAATAAAGAAAAGAGCATATTTACGAATTATTTCCTTGACCAAATCCTCGATTTGCACCTGCTTTAAGACCAAATCATCATGGAAACTTTCTAAACGCAGGTACTGTAAAACTAGATTGGTATAGGAATCAATCTTGAAAATTTCCTGTTCTAATTGCTGCTTCAGTTGGCGGTCGGCTACTTCTGCAACTAAGAGTTGACTGGCTGCAATGGGGGTCTTTATCTGATGGACCCACAAGGTATAGTAATCCAACAAATCCGTCAGTTTTCTTTCTGCGTCAGACCTCTGCTGATAGAGTTCCATCTCACGCGCTTCTAATTTTTCTGCTAAAGCTATTTCCAATGGAGATTTGGCTTCCCTCTCACCATAGAGAAGTTCCTGACGATAGACCTGCATTTCAACCAATATGTCCCAAGTAAAAAATAAGATGGTTACAAAACAACACAAGAGGAAAAAGTAGAGAAAGTAAATTCCCAAACTGGCAAATAAAAACTGAAAGAGCAAAACTAGAAATGCTAAAGCAAGCAGATAGACAAACAGACGACTACGGGAGCGCAGATAGGCTAGAAAAAATTGTTTCCAATCAAGCATGCTTCAGACCGTACCCTATCCCTTTCTTAGTTTCGATAAATCCTACCAAGCCCTGCTCTTCCAACTTTTTACGCAAACGAGCCACATTGACAGAGAGGGTATTATCATCAATGAAAAAGTCACTGTTCCAAAGTTCCCGCATCAGGTCATCACGCGCTACGATATTGCCCGCATGCTCAAACAGAACTCGTAAAATCTGGAATTCATTCTTAGTCAAATTCAAGACTTGCCCTTGATAATGTAAATCCATGGATTTGGTATTGAGAATCACACCGGCGTATTCCAGTAAACTCTCGTCACGCCCAAACTCATAGGAACGACGCAACAAGCCCTGAACCTTGGCTAAAAGAACCTGCTGGTCAAAAGGCTTGGTCACAAAGTCATCCGCCCCCATATTGATTGCCATGACAATATCCATAGCCTGATCTCTCGAAGACAGAAACATGATGGGTACCTTGGAAATCTTGCGAATCTCCTGACACCAGTGATAGCCATTAAACAAGGGCAAGCCAATATCCATGAGGACCAGATGAGGTTCCGACTGAACAAAAAGACTCAAAACTTCCATAAAATCTTCTACCAGCACCACTTCAAATCCCCATTCAGAGAGCATTTTTCCGACTTGTTGACGAATGACCTGATCATCTTCTACTAGTAAAATCTTGTGCATGCGCTCCTCCTTTTCTATTATTATAACAGATTTTTCCATGCTGGAAGGTCTGAAACTGAATTTGAAAGAGCTTGTTTTTAGCCAACAAAATGAGGCAACCCTACTAGCTAATTTGAGGGAAATTTGATAAGATAAACAAAAAGAAAGGAGCTCTTATGGCCAATATTTTTGACTATCTTAAAGATGTCGCACACGATTCCTTTTACGACTTACCTTTGAATGAATTAGACATTTTAGCCCTAACAGAAATCACCTACCTCTCCTTTGATAATCTGGTCTCCACAACTCCTCTGCGACTTTTAGACCTGGCAACTCAGGTTCCAAGGGAGCCTAACATGTTGACCAGCAAAAATCGCCTCCAGCTATTAGATGAACTAGCTCAACACAAACGCTTTAAAAATTGCAAACTCTCCCATTTTATCAACGACATCGACCCTGAGCTTCAAAAACAATTTGCGGCTATGACCTACCGCCTCACTCTCGATACCTATCTGATTGTCTTTCGTGGGACAGATGACAGTATCATTGGCTGGAAGGAAGATTTCCACCTGACCTATATGAAGGAAATTCCTGCTCAAAAGCACGCCCTTCGCTATTTAAAGAACTTTTTTGCCTACCATCCTAAGCAAAAGGTCATTCTGGCTGGGCATTCCAAGGGAGGAAATCTAGCTATCTATGCTGCTAGCCAAATTGAGCAAAGTTTACAAAATCAAATCACAACAGTTTATACCTTTGATGCGCCTGGTCTCCACAAAGAACTGACACAAGCTGCAGGCTATCAAGGGATAATGGATAGAACCAAGGTCTTCATCCCACAAGGATCTATTATCGGTATGATGATGGAAATCCCTAACCACCAAATCATCGTGTACAGTACTGCCTTGGGTGGTATCGCCCAGCACGATACCTTTAGTTGGCAGATTGAGGACAAGCGCTTCGTCCAACTGGATAAGACCAACAGTGATAGCCAACAAGTCGACACAACCTTCAAGGAGTGGGTGGCCACAGTCCCTGACGAGGAACTTCAACTTTACTTCGACCTTTTCTTTGGCACCATTCTTGATTCTGGTATTACTTCTATCAATGACTTGGCTTCCTTCAAGGCGCTTGAACACATTCATCATCTCTTTGTCCAAGCGCAATCCCTCACTCCAGAAGAAAGAGAAACCTTGGGACGCCTTACCCAGTTATTGATTGATACCCGTTACCAAGCCTGGAAAAATAGATAAAAAAACTTATGAAAAGGTAAAAAACTTTTCATAAGCTTTTCTTGTTTTAAAGAAGAATTCACTCCTTCATTTGACTCTCTGCATCGGCCACGACTTGTTCTAAACTGGTCTGACCAAGCTCTGCCTCCATAGCCAACTGAATTCTCTCCAATTTTTGATCCAAAACATCATGAATATGAGCTCCAACTGGGCAATTTGGATTTGGATTGTCATGGAAACTAAAGAGTTGACCAGTCTTACCAAGACACTCAACCGCTTGATAAACATCTAATAGACTAATGTCTTTGAGGTCCTTGACAATCTCTGTTCCCCCTGTTCCGCGCGCGACTGAAATCAGCTCTGCCTTCTTCAACTGGGACAAGGTCTTTCTGATAATGACAGGATTGACCCCAACACTAGCAGCCAGAAAATCACTGGTCACCTTGCTTTCCTTCCCCTTGAGGGCAATGATTATCAGCATATGAGTCGCAATGGTAAATCTACTTGGAATTTGCATCCTCTTCTCCTTTTTACGAGGCTCCCCTGCCTCTACTCTTCTTTTTCTTTTATTATACCCTTTTTAGTTGTAATGTCAATCGTTACCACTTTTCAACCAAGCATCTAATTCCCTATCATAACCCTCTTTCTGGGCTAATTCTCTCAGAAATTCCTGATTATGAGTATGGTGGATACCATTGACCAGACTTTCATAGTAAACCTCAAAATAAGGAAGTTTGAGGTCTTTAGCCAGCTGCAATTCAGCTGCCACATCGTAGTCTACCCGTCGGAAGTCCATATCTACCAAGCCCTTGCCATCAAACTCCAAAATCATGTACTGGGCTCGCAAGTCCTTCCGCAGCTGAGCGTCCAAAAAGAAAGGTTGCCCAATCGAACCCGGATTGACAATCAATTGCCCACCAGTCCCGTAACGAAGCAACTGCTGGTGAATATGACCATAAACAGCAATATCACAAGGGGGATTGGTCACCAAGCGGTCAAAGTCCTCTTGTGCTCCAGTATGAATCAACTCACGCCCCCAGTTCTTATCAGGCAGATGATGGCTAATTCCTACCGTCAAATCACCAAACTGACGATGAATCTGGAGAGGTTGATTGTGGAGCATTTCGATTTCTTCTAGGGAAATTTCCTCTAAAACATACTGGCACTGGCGCAAGAGATAGCGTTGACTGGGACGAGTACTATCCAATTCCTTGCGGACACCATGCCACAGACTATCTTCCCAGTTTCCCAAAACTCTAGCTGTAATCGGTAGTTGATCCAACAAGTCCAAAATCCTTCTACGCCCTGTCCCTGGCATGAGAATATCTCCCAAAAGCCAGTATTCATCCACTCCTAGCTGCCGAGCATCTGCCAAAACAGCCTCCAAGGCGGTGGTATTTCCATGAATATCTGAAAGAAGAGCTATTTTCGTCATATCCATCTCCTCGTTTTTTCTCTTGCAATAAGTATAACATAAAAAGTCACAGCTAGAGAAATCTAGCTTTTTTTGATATACTAGATAAAGATATTAGACAAGAGGAAGCGAATGACCCCGAATAAAGAAGACTATCTAAAATGTATTTATGAAATTGGCATAGACCTGCATAAAATCACCAATAAGGAAATTGCGGCCCGCATGCAAGTCTCTCCCCCTGCTGTAACTGAAATGATTAAACGGATGAAAAGTGAAAATCTCATCCTAAAGGACAAGGAATGTGGCTATCTACTGACTGACCTTGGACTTAAACTGGTCTCTGAACTCTACCGTAAACACCGCTTGATTGAAGTTTTTCTAGTTCATCATTTAGACTATACGAGTGACCAGATTCATGAGGAAGCTGAGGTCTTGGAGCATACTGTCTCTGACCTTTTCGTGGAAAGACTGGATAAATTGCTAGGTTTCCCTAAAACCTGCCCCCACGGAGGAACCATTCCTGCCAAGGGAGAACTCCTAGTTGAAATCAATAACCTGCCACTAGCTGACATCAAGGAAGCTGGCTCCTATCGCCTAACTCGGGTGCACGATAGTTTTGACATTCTCAGTTATCTGGACAAGCACTCACTTCACATCGGTGATCCGCTCCAAGTCAAGCAGTTTGATGGCTTCAGCAACACCTTCACTATCCTTAGTAAAGATGAGGATTTACAAGTAGGTATGGACATTGCCAAACAACTCTACGTCGAGAAAATCGACTAATTTCTCAAGTCCCCTACTAACCCTGAAAGTTTTATTTTCAGGGTTTTCTTATCTATTTTTTATATCAAAAAAGATAGCAAACGCTTTCACACTCCAACTAAATATTGTATAATAATTATAGAAAACATTACGTCACTAACATAAAAAAAAGGAGGGCTTATCATGAAAAAAATCATCTCCATCAAAACCATTCAACTTCTTGTCATTGATGGAATCATGCTGGCATTTTTGACATTTAAAGAGGGGCTTACTTGGGATTGGATTTTGATTTACAGTGGTTGGCTCATTTTCTTTCATCCTGTGCTATTGACCTATCTGTCCAACCAGCTTTGTGACTACTTTAGTCAACTCTATTCCCAGATTAGACCGAGATTCTGGCGTTTTTCCTTGCAAATCCTCCTATGGGATAGTCTAATGATTCTCTCCTTGATATTTTTAAGTCGCATCCCACTTTTCCTTCAGGGTACCCTCCTCATCCTAGGACATTTCATCCCCTCCTATCGCATAAGCCAAAGTCTGAAAAGAGACTTCCCCAAGGCCTATCAGAAACAGATTTCATTTTGGAGTATTTTATGATAGATGAGAAAGACCAAGCCCAGCCGGCTTGGTTTTTCTCATCTATTTTTAGTATCAAGGATAATGGTGACTGGTCCGTCATTGACCAACTCAACTTGCATATCCGCTCCAAAGATACCTGTCTGAATGGGTACTTCTTGCGCTAATTTTTGATTGAAAGCATCATAGAAGTCTGATGCCATATCAGGTTTGGCTGCTCCTGTGAAGGCTGGACGATTGCCTTTCTTGGTATCCGCAAAGAGGGTAAACTGAGAAATAGAAAGGATTTCTCCTTCAATATCTTTGACAGACAGGTTCATCTTACCTTCTGCGTCTGAAAAAATCCGCATATTGACAAGCTTTCTCACAGCATAGTCCAAATCTTCCTCTTGGTCCTCTGGTCCAACACCAACCAGCAATAAGAGTCCCTGATTGATTTTCCCCTGAACCTGACCTTTAATGCTCACTTGGGCTTTTGTAACCCGTTGGATAATGATTTTCATAATAGCCTTTCTAGTTAAGAGCTAGGACAATTAGCCGTTGGTCCGTTTGACAGAGTAAACTTCTGGCACACTCTTAATCTTATCTACGACCGTGGTCAGCGTAGAGAGGTTGGCAATACCGAAGGACACATGGATATTGGCAAACTTCATATCTTTGGTTGGTTGAGCGTTAACAGTTGAAATATTCTTGGTTGTGTTTGAAAGAACTTGCAATACATCGTTCAATAGTCCTGTACGATTGAGGCCGTAGATATCAATATGGGCCATATACTCTTTATTTGAGCTAGAGTACTGGTCTTCCCATTCCACATCAAGGAGACGTTGCTCGTAGTTTTCTTGGGCGCGCAGGTTCATACAGTCCACACGGTGAATAGCCACACCTCGACCCTTGGTAATGTAACCGACAATATTGTCACCAGGCACTGGATTACAACACTTGGCAATCCGCACAAGAAGACCTGAGGCACCTTCAATAACCACACCACCCTCATGCTTGACCTTGAGGGTTTCTTTGTTTTCAACCTTGACTTCGCCACCCTTGACAAGTTCTTCTGCCTCCGCCTTGGCCTTGGCACGTTCTTCTTCACGGCGTTCCTTTTCAGTCAGACGGTTAAAGACGGTAATGGCACCGATTTCGCCAAAACCAATGGCTGCAAAGAGGGATTCTTCTGTCTTGTAGCTGGTCTTTTGCAGAACTTGGTCCATATGACGCTTGTCCATGAATTTATTGGCCACATAGCCGTTTTCTTGGAACTGGGCCATCAACATCTCACGACCCTTGTTAACAGACAATTCCTTATCTTGATTTTTAAAGAATTGGCGAATCTTGTTACGCGCCTTGCTGGTTTTGACCATATTGAGCCAATCACGGCTCGGCCCAAAAGAGTTGGGGTTGGTAACAATCTCAACCTGATCTCCTGTCTTGAGCTTGGTTGTCAGTGGGACCATACGACCATTGACCTTGGCACCAGTTGCTTTTTCCCCAACTTTTGTATGGATTTCGTAGGCAAAGTCAATCGGTCCTGAATCTTTGGGAAGAGAACGGACAGCTCCATCTGGGGTAAAGACGTAAATCTCCTCAGCCAGATAGTTTTCCTTAACAGAGTCCACAAATTCCTTGGCATCATCAGCCTGGTCTTGGAGCTCCATCATCTCCTTGATCCAGTTCATCCCAATAGCCGATTCCTTGCTGTTAACCTGCCCCTTAACGCCTTTCTTATAAGCCCAGTGAGCCGCAACCCCGTACTCAGCCACCTCGTGCATGGCCTTGGTCCGAATTTGGAATTCAATCGGCCCTTTTGGCCCATAGACAGTCGTATGGATAGACTGGTAACCATTGGCCTTGCGGTTGGCGATATAGTCTTTGAAACGGCCAGGCATGGGTTTCCAAAGTTCATGCACGTAACCAAGCATGGCATAAACATCACTTTGGGTATCCAAAATACAACGAATGGCAATCAGGTCATAGATTTCCTCAAACCGTTTTCTCTTGTCCTGCATTTTGCGGAAAATCGAGTAAATATGCTTGGGACGACCGTAAATCTTCCCTTTCAAGTGACGATCTGTCGTATATTCCTCTAATTTTGTAACTACCTCATCCACCAAGGCTTCACGCTCTCTGCGCTTTTCCTTCATCATATGGGTAATCTTGTAAAACTCCGTTGGGTTGAGATAACGGAAAGACAAGTCTTCCAATTCCCATTTGACACTAGAAATCCCCAGACGGTGAGCAAGCGGTGCATAGATTTCCATAGTTTCTTTGGAAATACGCTCCTGCTTGTCTTTTCGAAGGTGTTTCAGGGTCCGCATATTGTGCAAGCGGTCAGACAGTTTGACCAAGATAACACGGATGTCCTCAGACATGGCCATAAGCATCTTGCGATGATTTTCCGCTAATTGTTCCTCGATTGATTTGTACTCGACCTTACCAAGCTTGGTAACCCCATCTACGATTACCCGTACATCAGGACCAAACTCCCTTTCCAAATCGTCCAAGGTCGCATCTGTATCCTCCACCACATCATGCAAGAAACCACAAGCTACCGTTACGGCATCCAGCTTGAGTTTGGCTAAAATACCTGCCACTTGGATGGGGTGAATGATATAAGGTTCACCTGATTTACGATATTGACCACTGTGGCAATCCACCGCATAGACCAAGGCCTTATGGACAAAATGGACATCCTCTTCCGTTAAATATTCTTTGGTTAAAGCGACAACTTCTTCGCCTGTTAAATTCACTTCTTTTGGCATCTCTACTCTCCAATTCTTCCTACCATTTTATCACTTTTTTAAGAATATGAAAACTAGATTGGAACAGAATAAGAAAAAAATAATTCAGAATTGCTTGATAATTCTGAATTATTAGTCTATAATATATTACGAAGTTAGATTTTAAACTTAGGTGATAGAAGGAGAGATAGAAGAACGGAAACCATATTGTAACCGAAAGACTTTCTGACTTCCCCAATTCCATTGAATATACGAAAGATAAACGGTGGAATTCGTGTCACATACACTGGTACCTTGACTGGATTTTAGAATTAAAATCCTCAAGATGCTTTCTTTTATCCTTTAGTTTATAAGGAGAACACCTATGAAAAAAACTGCTATTTCTATCTTTGCTCTCCTAGTGTTAGGAGTTAGCTGCCTGTTCCTATTCAGCCAGCAAAGTTATAAAAAAACAGTCGTTCAATACTATGCTAACGACCAGAACCTGCCCAATAGGATAACTTATAGTGAATATAGCGATAAACGAGAAGCCAACTATGGTGGCACTCTAAACATCACATCTATCAAACAAGCTAATGACGGAGTTTATGCAACCTATGAAGGGCAATTGACACCTCTCCGATATTGATAAATTGATAACCAGCCTGTCTTCATCTAGTCATGCTGGTTTTTAAGTTCATCCTAAATCCTTACCTATTCTCCCTAACTGTGCTATACTTAATTTAGTACATTCTTTGAGATTGGAGCTAGTATGAAAATCCATAAAACCGTGAATCCTGTTGCCTATGAAAACACCTATTACCTAGAAGGCGAAAAGCACCTCATCATTGTCGATCCTGGTAGCCATTGGGACGCTATTCGCAAGACGATTGAGAAAATCAACAAACCCATCTGTGCTATTCTATTGACCCACGCTCATTATGACCATATCATGAGTCTGGACTTGGTTCGTGAGACTTTTGGCAATCCTCCTGTCTATATCGCAGAGAGTGAAGCCAGCTGGCTCTACACTCCTGTCGATAATCTCTCTGGTCTCCCTCGTCACGATGATATGGCAGATGTGGTCGCAAAACCTGCAGAGCACACTTTTATCTTTCACGAAGAATACCAACTAGAGGAATTTCGTTTCACTGTCTTGCCAACACCAGGACATTCTATCGGTGGTGTTTCTATCGTCTTTCCACAAGCTCACTTGGTCTTGACAGGTGATGCCCTGTTCCGTGAAACTATCGGACGAACAGATCTTCCAACTGGTAGTACGGAGCAACTTCTCCATAGTATCCAGACCCAACTCTTCACTCTACCAAACTACGATGTTTATCCAGGACATGGTCCAGCTACAACCATCGCTCACGAAAAAACTTTCAATCCCTTTTTCTAGTAAAATGATGACAATCAATAGCACAATTTAAGTAAACTATCCAGCAAATCTTTCCACTATAAAAGGCATCCTATCAAGGTTTTCACACCTGATTGGATGCCTTTTTTCTGATGACTAAATTTTTTGCCTTACCAAATAATCACGCGCTCTTCTGGTGAACGCCACATACCGTCTCCTTCTTTGACATCATAGGTTGTAAAGAAATCATCGAAGTTTGGTACTTGTACATTGACACGGAGTTTGGCTGGCGCGTGCACATCGACGCTGGCCAAAAGTTTCATAAATTCTGGACGACCTTTCATACGCCAGATGCGACCGAAGTTGTAGAAGAATTCTTCTGCTGAGAAGTCTGGTTCTCTCTTAGCTGCTTCAAGGGCTGCAGCGATTCCTCCCAAGTCAGCCACGTTTTCTGACACAGTCAATTTACCATTGATGGTTGCTCCATAAGAATCCTGTCCATCAAACTGGTCAATAACTTTTTGTGTTTTCTCCTTGAAGGCAGCATAGTCGCTCTCTGTCCACCAATCCTTGAGGCTACCATTTTCATCAAAGGAAGCTCCGTTGGTATCAAAGGCGTGGGAAATTTCATGGGCAATAACTGCCCCAATCCCACCGTAGTTAGCAGAAGATGACTGATGCAAGTCATAGAAAGGAGCCTGTAAAATGGCCGCTGGAAAGACAATCAGGTTCTTCTGTGGATTGTAGTAGGCATTGACCATATGAGCAGGCATGCCCCATTCCTTATAGTCTACAGGCTGGTTCCACTTGCTCCAACTGTGCTTGATTTCCACACGCGCAAAGGCTAGAGCATTGTCAAAAAGACTAGCAGTCTCATCCACTACCTTGTCCTTGTAGCGTGCTGGCAATTCTTCTGGGTAACCAATATAAGGCTTGATGACATTGAGTTTGACGATGGCCTTGTCACGAGTTTCTGGAGTTAGCCAGTCATTTTTGGCCAAGCGCTCCTTATAGACATCAATCATGGTTGCCACTTTTTTCTCTACATCTGCCTTGGCCTCTGGAGAGAATTTTTCATGGGCATACCAAAGACCTAAGGCTTGTTTGAAAGGACCTTGTGCTAGCTGGTAGGCTGCCTTGACCTTGTCTTTGGCTTCTGGAACTCCTGAAAGCGCACGGCTATAGGCACCTGACAAGACACGGATTTCTTCTGTTAAATAGCTGGTTGAGAGATTCACAACACTTAAAATTAAGGTTGCCTTGAGGAGAGGCCAAGCTTCTTCACTATAGAATTGGTCTGCGGCTTGCCAGAAACGTTCCTCGTCTACGATAACCTTGTCTGGTACTTGTCCAAGAACAGCTTGGAAGAAGTCATCCAAAGGTAGGGCAGGCGCAAATTTCTTGAAATCTTCATAAGCATATGGATGGTAAAGTTTAGCATATTCTGAACTTTCTTCATTAGAAAGAACTACTGCTGCAATTCGGCTGTCCAATTCAAGTCTTTTCTCTAGCAAGTCTTCAATTTCTTCATCAGAGAAATCATAAGCCTTGAGGAGATTTGCGCTGCTTTCTTTCCAAAGAGTCAAGAGCTCCTCGCGCTGAGGATGGTCTTCTGCATAGTAGGTCGTATCTGGCAGGATCGTGCTTGGAGCACTAGCCCATAGAACATTGATTCTGGCATCCATAAAGTCTGGCGATACACCAAAAGGAAGGAAATTAGGTTTTCCTGCAAGCTCAAACTCTGCTAGTTTAGCTGTAAAATCCGCAAAAGTCTCCAATTCTTGGAATTCTTTAAGAAGTGGTAAGACAGGTGTGATACCGTCAGCTTCTCTCTTGTCAAAATCACGAACTAGGCGGTGATATTTGACAAAGTTTGCCAAGATAGCATCCTCAGGCACCTCTTCTCCTGCCAACCACTTGTCTGTTGTCGCCAGCATCAGATCTTCAATTTCCTGGTCTAAATCAACAAAACCTCCCGTTTGAGACTTATCTGCTGGAATTTCAGCTGTCTGTTGCCATTCCCCATTGATAGCATCATAAAAATCATCTTGATAACGTGTCATCTTGTTCTCGCTTTCATTTGTACTTGTTTTTAGCTTAACAAAAATTGCTTGGGAATGCAATTAAAAATGAACGGATGTTTCCCATTGTTTTTCAGTTATTATTTTAATTTTTTCAAAAATTAACTTGACTTAATTTTTTTTTTAATGTATATTAAGAGACAGGAGGAATATAAGTTTATGATACGTATCGAAAACCTCAGTGTCTCCTACAAAGAAACGTTGGCACTTAAGGATATTTCACTAGTGCTCCATGGACCGACAATTACAGGTATCATTGGCCCAAACGGTGCTGGAAAATCAACATTATTAAAAGGGATGCTGGGAATTATCCCACATCAAGGTCAGGCATTTCTCGATAACAAGGAAGTTAAAAAATCCTTACACCGAATTGCCTATGTCGAACAAAAAATCAATATCGACTACAACTTTCCCATCAAGGTCAAGGAATGCGTCTCGTTAGGACTCTTTCCCTCTATCCCTCTCTTTCGAAGTTTAAAGGCTAAACATTGGAAGAAAGTGAAAGAAGCCCTTGAAATCGTCGGTCTAGCTGACTACGCTGAACGGCAAATCAGTCAACTGTCTGGAGGTCAATTCCAGCGGGTCTTGATTGCCAGATGTTTGGTACAGGAAGCCGACTATATCCTCTTGGATGAACCCTTTGTTGGGATTGACTCTGTCAGTGAGGAAATCATCATGAATACGCTGAGAGATCTGAAAAAAGCTGGGAAGACGGTTCTCATCGTCCACCACGACCTCAGCAAGGTTCCCCACTACTTCGATCAAGTCTTGCTTGTCAATCGAGAAGTGATTGCCTTTGGTCCAACCAAAGAAACCTTTACCGAAGCCAATCTCAAAGAAGCTTACGGTAATCGACTCTTTTTCAATGGAGGTGACCTATGATTGCAGAATTTATCGATGGATTGCAAAAATTCCATTTCCTACAAAATGCCTTGATAACAGCCATTGTCGTCGGGGTCGTAGCTGGAGCTGTAGGATGTTTCATCATCCTACGCGGGATGTCACTCATGGGAGATGCCATTTCACATGCTGTCTTACCAGGTGTAGCCCTCTCCTTCATCTTGGGCCTTGACTTCTTTATCGGAGCCATTGTCTTTGGACTGCTAGCTGCCATCATCATTACCTACATCAAGGGAAACTCGATTATCAAAAGCGATACCGCCATCGGCATTACCTTTTCTTCTTTCTTAGCCCTCGGTATCATCTTGATTAGTGTCGCTAAAAGTTCAACTGACCTTTTCCATATCCTTTTTGGTAATATCCTAGCCGTCCAAGATACGGATATGTTTATTACTATGGGTGTTGGGGCAGTCATTCTCTTGTTAATCTGGATTTTCTTCAAGCAACTCTTGATAACTTCCTTTGATGAACTCTTGGCCAAAGCCATGGGAATGCCTGTCAATTTCTATCACTACCTTCTCATGGTACTCTTGACTCTCGTGTCTGTGACAGCCATGCAAAGTGTCGGAACTATCCTGATTGTAGCCATGCTGATTACCCCAGCTGCAACTGCTTATCTGTATGCTAATAGCCTGAAAAGTATGATTTTCCTTTCCTCAACCTTTGGAGCGACAGCTTCAGTTTTGGGGCTCTTTATCGGCTATAGCTTTAACGTTGCGGCAGGTTCTAGTATCGTGCTTACAGCCGCTAGTTTCTTTCTCATTAGCTTCTTTATCGCTCCAAAACAACGATATTTGAAACTAAAAAATAAACATTTGTTAAAATAAGGGGTAAAACCCCAATAAATTGGAGGATCTAATGAAAAAATTAGGTACATTACTCGTTCTCTTTCTTTCTGTTATTGCTCTTGTAGCATGTGCTAGCGGAAAAAAAGATACAGCTTCTGGTCAAAAACTAAAAGTTGTTGCTACAAACTCAATCATCGCTGATATTACTAAAAATATTGCTGGTGATAAAATTGATCTTCATAGTATCGTTCCGATTGGGCAAGACCCACACGAATACGAACCACTTCCTGAAGATGTTAAGAAAACTTCTGAGGCAGACCTCATTTTCTATAACGGTATCAACCTTGAAACAGGTGGCAATGCTTGGTTTACAAAATTGGTAGAAAATGCTAAGAAAACTGAAAACAAAGACTACTTTGCAGTCAGCGAAGGCGTTGATGTTATCTACCTTGAAGGAAAAAATGAAAAAGGTAAAGAAGACCCACACGCTTGGCTCAACCTTGAAAATGGGATTATCTTTGCTAAAAATATCGCTAAACAATTGAGCGCAAAAGACCCTAACAACAAAGAATTCTATGAAAAAAATCTCAAAGAATATACTGATAAGTTAGACAAACTTGATAAAGAAAGTAAGGATAAATTTAATAACATCCCTGCTGAAAAGAAACTCATTGTAACCAGCGAAGGAGCATTCAAATACTTCTCTAAAGCCTATGGTGTCCCAAGTGCCTACATCTGGGAAATCAATACTGAAGAAGAAGGAACACCTGAACAAATCAAGACCTTGGTTGAAAAACTTCGCCAAACAAAAGTTCCATCACTCTTTGTAGAATCAAGTGTAGATGACCGTCCAATGAAGACTGTCTCACAAGATACAAATATCCCAATCTACGCACAAATCTTTACTGACTCTATCGCAGAACAAGGTAAAGAAGGCGACAGCTACTACAACATGATGAAATACAACCTTGACAAGATTGCTGAAGGATTGGCAAAATAATACTCTGAAAAACGTCATTCTCACATGAGCTGACGTTTTTTTCTGCCCATATTTCCAGTCAAATCATTGGAAAATTCTGACCGTTTCAGCTAAAATGGAAGAAAAAAGATTGGAGTATCTTATGATAACTTTCCTCGGAAATCCTGTGAGCTTTACAGGTAAACAACTACAAGTCGGCGACAAAGCACTTGATTTTTCACTCACTACAACAGACCTTTCTAAAAAATCTCTAGCTGATTTTGATGGCAAGAAAAAAGTCTTGAGTGTCGTGCCTTCTATCGATACAGGTATCTGCTCAACTCAAACGCGTCGCTTTAATGAAGAACTGGCTGGACTGGACAACACGATCGTATTGACTGTTTCCATGGACTTACCTTTTGCCCAAAAACGTTGGTGTGGTGCTGAGGGAATTGAAAATGCCATCATGCTCTCGGACTATTTCGACCATTCCTTTGGACGTGATTACGCCCTCTTAATCAATGAGTGGCACCTATTGGCACGCGCGGTCTTTGTCCTTGATACTGACAATACTATTCGCTACGTTGAATACGTGGACAATATCAATTCTGAGCCAAACTTCGAAGCCGCAATTGCAGCTGCTAAAGAACTATAGAAAAAATCCTCTGTCACAAAGAGTTTCCTGCTCTTTGAAACGGAGGATTTTTGTTTACGAGTAAATACCAGTTCAATCAGATAAGAACAACTACCTTATACTCTTCGAAAATCTCTTCAAACCACGTCAGCTTTATCTGCAACCTCAAAGCGGTGCTTTGAGCAACCTACGGCTTGCTTCCTAGTTTGCTCTTTGATTTTCATTGAGTATTACTCTACAGATTTCAGGGCTTCAAGCATATCAACCTTTCTCAGATGATGATTGACAAAGAAACCAAGTACGGTCAAAATGGTGCTTACTGCTACCACTGGGATTACATAGACTTCCCAGCCTACCTGCGGATAAAAGAGAATAGTCGCAGGCGAAATCATTTGAATCAAAAATTGGTGTAAATAGAAACCAGATACCAAACCAAGTACGATTCCCACAAGAGACAAGACAATCGTCTCACGGTAAATGTAGAGGGTGACCTCATTATTATGAAAGCCGAGCACCTTGATAGTGGATAGTTCACGGATTCTCTCAGCTACGTTGATATTAGTCAGATTGTAAAGGATAACAATAGCCAATAGAACCGATACGATAACTAAGATGGTCATGGTCTGATTGAGTGAGCTAGCGACGGAGTCAAAGAGCCGAATGGCTGAAGCATTCTGGACAACTCTGGATACCGCAGATTGATTCATAAGTAAGCCGGCCTGCCTTTCGATACTAGGCGCACTAGAATCCTTTAGCGTAACCAGATAAGTGTTGGCTTGGGGTAGCTGTCCGTAAATTTGCTCATAGCTAGCCTGACTCATATAAATAAAGTGACCAACGTAATTCTCAGCAATGGCAGCGACCGTTAATTCCTTACCTTCAATTTCTAAAGTTTGTCCAAGCTTGACACCTGCCAACTGGGCGAGTTTAGCTGTGATGACAACGCCATCTTTTAATGTCAGCTCTTGCTGATGATGTTGCAGATGGATAAAGGGAGTCAAATCTTCCTTCTCTGTCATCATAAGGGTAATGGTTTGAAGACCAGCCTTACCTTTGAAATCCTTGTCTAGCGTTTTAGAATAGATTTTCTGATAGGCTTGAATATCCTGCCCTTTCAACACTTCTTCTAACTCTGCCTTGTCTTGATTGGTCGCACTAGGATTTTCAGAGACAATCATCTGATACTGTTGGATTTGTTGAAACTGTCTAGACGGAACTCCTGCTACAGAGGATTGGATTCCCAAACCTGCAAAGAGCAGGGCTACAGAACCTGCCACACCAAAGATCGTCATCAACATCCGCTGCTTATAACGGAAGATATTGCGAGCAGTTACCTTATGAGTAAAACTGAGACGGCGCCAGATAAAACCGATGCGTTCCAGTAAGATTTTAGCTCCTTTAACAGGAGGTTTAGGCAGTAAAAGCTGGGCTGCTTCATCATGAAGTTCCCTACGAGCTACCAAGTAGGCTGGTAACACACTCGCCAACCAACTCAAGACAAGAGCCAGTAAGCTATAGGTCCAATAGAACTGAATCTGGGTTTCTCCCACCACCATGCCTTTTGTAATGACACTTGAAATTACACTAGCTAGTAAATAATGGCCAAGTATGCTACCAAGAGCTGTTCCGACAGTCCCAGCTACTAGACCGTAGAGGAGAAATTTAACGATAATATCCTTGCTACGATAACCCAAGGCCTTAAAAATCCCTGCATGTGTTCGCTCTTCATCCACAAAACGAGTCATAGTTGTAAAGGTCACCATAGCTGCAACAGCATAAAGCACCACAGGAAAGATATTGCCCACTGCCCGAATACTGGATGAAGCATTACTATACATGAGGTAGCCTTGACCGCCAGGCATGGTCTGACGATTATAGACTTGATACTTGGGCTCCGCCAAATCATCCAAGACTTGCTGATGTTTTTCTAATTTTTCCTTTTCTTGGGCTAAATTTTGTTCAGCCTGCTTTAGTTTGTCTTCTTCCTTGCTCAATTCCTGCTTGGCTTGAGTAAGTTGGGCACTAGCCTGCTCTCTCTGGGCTTGAGGAAGCAAGGCTAGTTGACTTTCTTGAGCCTGTATACGAGCTTGAGTAGCTGCTAAACGACGCTTGCCTTCCTGCAAATTAGTCTCAGCCTTGTCAAGGGTCTCTTGCCCCTTATCGAGAGACTCTTGCCCTTCTTTTTTCAACACTTGCAGACGTGCCTTGCCATTATCTGACAAAGCTTGTTCAAGCTCTTCCTGATGTTGCTTGGATTTCTCTTCATAAGCTGCTGAAAAAGCATTTAAACCTGCTAAATCTTGATATTTCAAACGAGCTATATTGTAAACTTTCTGATCAAACTGACTAGGTAAAATCACTCCATAGGCTGTCAGAGTCCCACTTCCACTTGCTGCGTAGCCCATATCTCGCTGGGAGAGGATTTCAGCTGAATCCACAAAACCAGTAATGGTATATGTATGATTTTTTAAAGAGGAATGACCACCTTCTTTTTCTTTAAAGCTAATCTCCTGTCCCACACGATATTGACCTTGCAAATGACTTGCCAAGGCGATTTCCTTATCTGACTGCGGAAGTCGTCCCTTTCTTAGCTGAAAGGTTGAAATTCGATCTGGTTTGGAGTACAGCCGAATGGCATCCTGCCCATTATCCATAGTCACATCTGTCAAATAGCCAAACTCAACCTCTGCGCCCTGCGTCTGTTTTAGTTCTTCTTGATCTGTTTGATCCAAGCCATAGTTAGACATGACTGCCAAATCCAAGGTTTTAGCAGTTGTTAAATAAGCATTAGCTGTTGCCTCCATGTTGGGACTGGTTACTTTGAGACCTACTAGGGCTAGAGAGCCCAACATCATCAAGGTCAAGATGGATAAAAAACGCCCCTTTGAGCCTGTGAAGGACTGAATTAAGTCCTTCCAATAGGTTTTTCGCTTGATCATGCTAGTACTCCAAACTGTCGATATCCTGAGGATGCTGGTTGAGCACCACATCCTTGACACTGGCATCGTGCATATGAATCACGCGATCAGCAATGGGAGCCAAAGCTCCATTGTGAGTCACGATAATCACCGTCGCTCCCTTTTGACGAGACATATCTTGGAGGATTTTCAAAACCTGCTTGCCCGTCTGATAATCCAAGGCGCCTGTCGGTTCGTCACAAAGGAGAATTTTAGGATTTTTGGCTACCGCGCGTGCAATGGAGACTCGCTGTTGCTCCCCTCCAGAAAGCTGGGCTGGAAAGTTATTGAGACGATGAGCCAGACCTACATCTGTCAAGACCTGTTCAGGATTCAAGGCATCTGTCACGATTTCTGAAGCCAACTCCACATTTTCCTTAGCAGTCAGATTGGACACTAGATTGTAGAACTGAAAAATAAAACCGACATCATTGCGGCGGTAATTGGTTCTCTGGTGGGAACTATAGCCTGCAATATTGGCACCATCAATCCAGATTTCCCCTTCATCATTGGTATCCATGCCTCCAAGAAGGTTAAGAACCGTTGACTTGCCTGCACCAGATGCACCTAGAATAATAACCAATTCACCCTTTTCAATCTCAAAATTCACATCACGATTGGCCACAATCTCCGTGTCCCCAACCTGATACCGCTTGTAACAGTGTTTCATCTCAATATAAGCCATCAGACCCACCCTCTCTCAAACAAATTACTTCATATTACCATTATAACGCTTTTTCAACTAGTTGGAAACTGCTTACATTCTCAAATCCTTATTAAAAGGCAGTCTCAAACTACTGCCTTCTATCACCTTCTTAAAAATAAAATTGAACCAGATCACCTTCTGCTGTCGCTACTGAAATACAATCTTTCTCTATGCATTTCGCTTTTATTTTTTCTTGATTCACTTCAATCACACTCTTCTCAATATCTGGATAAGAAACTCGCAAATCTCCTCCACTCCTTGATAAAATGGTCAACTGTAAAAGTTTTTTATCCTCCCACCTCATGCTCACTTCAAAATGTCCACGTGCCACTAAGCCTGAAACATAACCTGTTGACCATGCATCGGGAAGGGCAGCTAGAGGTACCAGATAAGCTGCATGAGACTGGAGTAACATTTCTGCCATGCCACTAGTAGCACCAAAATTACCATCTATCTGAAAAGGAGGGTGACTACACCAAAGATTTAGCAAGGTGGATGTCTTTAACTGCTCTGCTAATAATTTATGGGCTCGATTGCCATCTCCTAGACGCGCCCAAAGATTGATCTTATTGGCCTTGGACCAGCCTGTGCCGCCATCTCCACGATCATTGAGGCTAGCACGCGCCGCTTCAAGATAGTCTTGTCCCTTATGACTAAAGAGATTTCCAGGATAGAGTCCCACCAGATGGGAAGCGTGCCGATGCTGGGCCTCCACTTTCTCATTTTGAAAATACTGCTCTTCCTCCTCATACCACTCCCTGATTCGACCAGATTGAGTGATTTGAATAGGATTAAGCAAGTCAAACTTCTCCTTGACCTCAGTCAACAAAGCCTCATTCAGTCCCAATTCCTGAGCAGCCTGAATAAAATCATGAAATAACTGCCAAATCAGAGATTGGTCATAGGTATTGCCAATCGAAATCGGCCCATGTTCTGGAGAATAAGACGGAGAAGACACCCAACGCTGCGCCTGCTGATCCTTATGTAAAAAGGCATTCCAAAAACGCACCGTTTCCCTCAACATGGGATAAATTTTTTCCCTGAGATAGTCTTGGTCCCTGTAAAATGAATAGGCCTCATAAACAGTTTGCATCATCCACGCATTGGCAGCTGGTGACCAACCCCAATAGTAATCCCAACCAGGTGCCGTCCAGCCAAAAGGAGTCGCTTGGGTATGGACTAACCAACCATTCTCTTCCCCTTTCTGAGAAACGATTCCTGCATACCTTGCAGCTGCTAGGCGACCATAGACACGCAAATCATCGATATAGTTGATGACTGGAAAAGCCGTCTCTAGGAGATTGGTAACATAGGCTGGCCAATAATTCATCTGCAGGTTGATATTCAGGTGATAGTCCGAATTCCAAGGAGGATTATCGACCGCATTCCAGACTCCTTGCAGGTTAGCTGGTAGCGAATCTGGGCAATCTCTAGAAGAACTAATCAATAAATACCGCCCATACTGGAAGAACAGTTCCTCCAAAGCCTGCCCTTCTTGTGGCTTATAATTTCTTAGCAACACATCTGTAGTAGAGGCGTCAACCTCAGCTTTCAAATCCAATTGAACACGCTGGAATAAGGCTTGGTAGTCCTCAATATGCCTTGATTTCAATCGAGTATAGCCCTTTTCTTTAGCTGTGTCCACCAAGTCCTTTACTTGCTGCTCTAAATCTAGTTTCTTGCGATAATTGCTAGCAGGATTTTGAGCAAAATCCGTCTTAGCCGCCAAGAAGAGATTAGCATAACTAGCCCCTGATATCTGAACCTTATCCGACCAGACTCTAATATCACCATCAGTTTGCCAAGCTAGACAGCCAGCAAACTGCAGATTATTATCCTTAACTCTTCCCTTCATCAAGATATGAGAATCAGTAATATCCAACTTACACTCCTTGTAATCAGATTTTTCCTGCTCATACTTTCCATCAGAAGCCAAATCACAGGTCAAAGATAGTTCTATAGTAAAATCTAGAGTTTCCAACCCTTCCTTAGTAAAATGTTGAACCAATAGATCATCTGGAAAACTCGCAAAGGCTTCACGTTCAAATCGCGTTCCCTTATAGGCATAAGAAGTCGTCTCAAGTGCCTTACTAATATTCAGCTGTCTCTGATAGTCCGTCACCTGAGACAAAGTTGTGCCTTGCTGGCTGAACTCAATGAAAATATCTCCAAAGGACAGATAGGTCCCATATTGACTCGTTTGGGGCCCAACTAGGTTCTGTTCAGCCAGTTCCTTAGCTCGATTGTAATCTCTCTTTTCCAAAGCCTGCCGAATCTCAGCTAAAAAGTTATGCTGATCTTGAAGATTTCCACCCTGATAATCTGAACTATCAGGAAGTGGACCTCCAGACCAGAGACTTTTTTCATTAAATTGAATCCGTTCAGCACCTATAAGCCCAAATACTTTAGCCCCTAAAGAACCATTGCCTATCGGTAAGGCCTCTTCTTCCCAACCCTTATATGTTGTTGATGCTGGTTGCTTGTAGACCAATACATAATCTTGTTTTTTATTCCTTATCATACTTCCATACTAACATAAAAAGCCTAGAAATCAATTCTAGACTTACATTTTTTTATTTTCCAAGGTAGTATTCAGAAACGACGTTCAATTTTTCGTCAAATTCGAATACCAATGGTGGGAAGTTAGGGATTTCCACGTCCATGATTTCGTCATCTGACAAACCTTTGATGTGTTTTACAAGGGCACGGATTGAGTTACCGTGAGCTCCTACGAATACGTTTTTACCATCTTTAAGAGCTGGAGCGATTTTATCTTCCCAGAATGGAAGGGCACGTTCCAAAGTCACTTTCAAGTTTTCAGCATCTGGGATTACTGAGTCGTCAAGTGAAGCATAACGACGGTCTGTGTGAGCTGAGTGCTCATCATCACGGTCCATGTTTGGAGGCAATACATCGTATGAACGACGCCAGATGTGAACTTGTTCATCACCAAATTGTTCAGCAGCTTCAGCTTTGTTTTTACCAGTCAAACCACCGTAGTGACGTTCGTTCAAACGCCATGATTTTTCAACTGGAACCCACAATTGGTCAGAAGCTTCAAGAGCCAAGTTAGTTGTTTTGATCGCACGTTTCAATACTGAAGTGTAAGCTTGGTCAAATTCGATACCAGCTTCTTTGATCAATTTACCAGCGTCAATCGCTTGTTGTGTACCTTTTTCAGACAAATCAACATCAGCCCAACCAGTGAAAAGGTTAGCTTTGTTCCATTCAGACTCACCGTGGCGAGCAAAAACCAATTTTACCATTAGATGGATTCTCCTTTAAATTTTCCGAGGTTTCCCCTCGTTTATCTATTCTATTTTACACAATTTTTCACAAAAAAGCTAGTCAAAACCAAAAAGGAAAGAGTTTCACACATGAAGAAACGAAACCTATCTTCATGTGCTACCCTAATTAGTAAATTTATTTTCCTCATCAAAAATTGAACTTCTAAAATCATCAGTTTTATCTAGATAAGCTTTGAAAATAGCTTTTTTAAGTTTGTAAACTTTACTACTTTCTTTTGGATATAATATTGAAGCATAATTAGTAGCATCCGCCTGAACCGCTTCTTTAATTATATTTCTTAACTTAGCAATACTATCAATAGTTATCGTCTCTTGACGTCCCCAATTATTAGGATTTATAAAGCTAATATTTGTTAAGTTATTAAATTTATTTTCTCGTTCTTTATACATAGCTTTTTTAAAATCAGCCCAAGATGAATACTGGTTATTAAATATCTTATTAAGCACTAATTTATCAGTTACCAATCCTACTTCTTTACCGTATGAATTAATTTTACTTCCATTAGCTTTCACTTCATTTTCATATTGGTTAGAAATATATGGTACCATACCTTCTTTATATCCTTTTGCAGCTAATAGTTCAAATGCCATACGACGAGCCATTAAATCACCCGGAGTCCCTTTATCACTACTTAAGGCAGAATATATTGGCGAGAAAAGATTGATTGTGTAGTATCCATTTCGTTTATACTCACCTTCATCAATATACCCTCTTCTTGTGATTATATCGTTTTCTATTAAACTATTGAAAGAGGTTAACTTATTAAGCTCATCAGGTTTTAATCTACGGACTACATTCGTTGCATAAACATCATTTCCATCAGGATCAGGTTTATACTCATTCTCTATTTTCCTTAATAGCTCACCTTTCTCATTGGCACCTAAGTTAACTACTGCTTCTCCTTCTAATTTTTCAAGTGTATAAACTAAATCGAATAAGTTATGCATATATTTACGCAAGTCTTCTGCATTATTAAATCGTTGAGTTGGATTTTTCACTTGTAGTCTATTAGCATTTTCCGCTTCATCATATTTCAATACAGAGTTTATCGTGATTGTTGCATCATCTGGATGATCGGGAGCTTGTAATAATCCTTTTGCATAAAACTCTGGTCCAAGCCCATTTCTTCTTCCATATCCTCCAAGATAAATTTCTCTATCTGAGTTATGTGTCATTTCATGAGTATATGTTACTGCGCCAGCCTTATCAAGCATACGATAAGCCATATAGTAGAACGCATCTCCCGTAGCATATGCTCCGTGTCCATTATGAACAACATTATTCCCCGCAGGACCGAAGAAATGTTTTATTGCTGGATGATCAGTTTCAAAATCTGCTTGACTAGTATTTTTATCTTTATCATTACCAAATCTGAAAGAATCATATACCAAAATACTTCTAAACAATTTGTCTTTATTTTTCGTATCTAGTATTTTGTACCAATAATCATAATGATCTCTAAAGCGTTTAGCCGCTTCTTTTGCATTATCTTCTACAAATTTATTTAATTTTTCTCCCTTAGGATATTCTGAACTTCTATATCTGTCATAGGCTCCAAATCCTATAGTTGAAATATTCGCTATCATAAACACTGATTTTTCAGGTAGTGTTAATAACGGTAACACCATACTTTGATATTTCCAAGAAGGGCTAGTTAATCTATCATATACTCCAATAGAATACTTCGTCCCTTCCTTAGATTGTTTTTCGCTTACTTCAGGAATTGTAGATTTTTCTTCTACTATATAAGCTTTAGATTGTTCTTTAAACCATTCGTTATTTGTTTTATTCGGCACTAAAACTTTTCTATATTTTTCCAATGCCTCAAATAAACTCTTAGTTCCATAATTTTTTGATAATAATACATTATAAGTAATTACATTATTTTTAGCTAATAAATTGTTAAATCCTGATTTACCTAGCTCAATAACATTATCTAATGCAGAACTATTAGATTTACCAAAGAAATCTAAATGATATAATACTAAATCTTTTGCACTTGCATTATCATATTTAAAATTATACCAACGTTCAAGATATGTTAAACCTAAAAGCAACGCCTCTTTATTATTCTTAATTTTTTCTACTACATAATTATCTATTATCGAATTATTATTTACAGCTATTGCCGCATCTGCAGAAAGAAGTTTTGATAAAGTATCTTCAATATTTGCTTTTGTTTTATCGAACTGTTCATCTAGATATAATTCTGTTAATTTTATATCATTAGAAATATCTAATACTTTTCTAACATCAGCTGAATTATATTGAACAGATTTCAGATCATTTAAAACAGATTTTACAATATTATTGTAATTATGTAATAACGTATTAGGTGTGTATATTAATTTTGTATTAGTTATTTCGTATTCTGCTACTTTAGAGAAATCTTGTAGATATTTTATATCTAATGTTTGAGAAGTATTATCTGAATAATGTAGTAACAACTTATTAATACTAGCTTTATGTTTATTAATATCAGAAATTACTTCTTTGTCATGCATTGAAACTACAGACACAAGATCCTTAGTATATAAAGCATTATTAGTATCCACTAAATTACCATACTTAACAATAGTCTCTCTGTTATAAAATGGCAGTAATTTTTCTATATTTTTATACACCCTTAACCTAGAAACATCAACATCTTTTAATTTACTATAATCCGTTCCATATTTAGAAGAGAAATTAAAGTCCTCAGTTTTAATATTATTTTTAGGAACAAGTTGAGCTTTTTTCACATTAATCTCATCCGCTTCTAGCACAGTTCCTCTTTGCTCTTCAGAATCTTTACTAAGTACTTCGTCATCTACTTGAACTACTTTTACCACCTTATTATTTTTATTACTATAAGTGTTAGTTGCTTTTATACCATTAAAATCATAACCAGCAATAGCATTACCGTTAGTAACATTGACATCGCTTAATACATCAGATAGTCGACCTGAATTTTCAACTTCACCTGAATTATCCCAAAGATTACCTACAACTCCTCCTACTTTACCAAAAGGCTTCACATTGTTAAGATTTCCTTCAACGTAACTATTACTAATTCTAGCACTTCTATCAACAACCCCAGCTATACCACCAACTGTTTGGTCCCCTTGATTAGCGTTTGTCGCCATATCGATAGATGAAATTGAGTTTTCTATTAAAGCACCAACACCTGAAAGTTTGCCAACTAAACCACCTATTTGATAAGTAGCATTTGTATTATAAGTATTTGTTATTCTACCTGTAAAACTACTATTAGAAATTGTAGAGTCAGTTACTTTTGAAACCAAACCACCAATGCTACGCTCACCAGCAATTACACCTGATGAATGAACATTTGTAATTGTAGTACCATTGTTCGCCTCTTTCGCTATTGTAGCAGCATCTTCTTTCAAAGAAACATTAGCTTCTTTTATTGAAAGATCTTGAATAGCAGCATGATTTAAAACTTTAAATAACGGTTTTTTCAAGTTATATATAGCATAGTTCTTATCATTGTTTGTACCTATTAATGTACCACTAAATTCTTGATTTATATAACTTTCTTGACCATCCGAAAGTTCTACTTCACGAGCATCCATAGTTGCTCCTAAACGAAACGTACCATGTAAATTTCTATTCATTGCTTCTACTAGATTTTTAAATGATGTATAAACTTCGTTTTCACTATTAATAGTTTTTGGTAAATAATAAGTATAATTTTCTACAGTACTATCATTTTCATGTTGAATTAAATCATTTGCTCGACCAACAATTTTATATACTTCTTGATTATCTCTTCTGACACTTGTAATACTTGAGACAGGTAACATCACATCTTTAAACTTCTCTGATTTTACTTTCATAAAGTAGTTACTAGGATTATTTGGAACCGTATCAAATGAGGTTACATGTCGATATTTATTATTTTCTACTGTAAATAATTCCACATTTGAAATATTCCTAAGCTCTAGTTTCTTGTCGACTTGTTTTTCTTCTGCTTTTGGTGCTGATTCTTCTTTTCCTGTAGATGTTCCTTCTGTTGACGCTGTTGGGTCTGATCCTACTTGTACAGCTGGTTCATCACCCTGTGGTTTTTCTGAATCTGAATTAGATGATTCTGAGTTTTCGTTCACAGTCGAAGCTTCAGTATTTTGTGAATTTGTTTCTTCTTTATTGCCTTCTGTTACTGAAGGTGATGACTCTGAATTACCTGAATCATTTGTAGCATCTACAGATGGAATAGTTGAAGTTTCTGACGTTGGTTCGGATTTATTTTCTTCTCCAGCTGGTTGTGTAGCTGGTAACCCACCTTCAGAGACAGTTTCTGAAGCCGGCTGTTCTTCTGTAACTGTTGTATCCCCTGCAGATGAATCTTCTTCTTTCGACTCTGATTCTGATGGTACTTCTGAAGCTGGGGTTGCCGCCTCTGGCTCTTCCGCTTTTGGTGCTGTTGCTGTTTCCGTAGTTGCAAGTTCTTCAGCTTCCGATGTTGAATCTGTTTCTTCTTCTACAGCTGGCTGCGTAGCTGTTGACTCCCCTTCAGAAGCAGTTGATGAAGATTCAGTTGAAGAAACTGAATCCTCCGCTTTACCTTCTTCTCCTAATTCTTTTGGTGCTGGGGTTGCTTCTGCTATTATTCCTGGTTCTTCATCTTCTTCCGTTGCTTCGGCTTTACCTTCTTCTCCTGCTGGTGTTGATTCCACAGTTGCAGATGTTCCTGGTTCTGCTGACTCTTCTGCTTTTGCTTCTTTTTCTGTTGCTTCTGGTGTTGTTACCGCTTCTTCTTTAGACTCAGCTGACGGTGTATTTGTTGCGCTATCTTGTTTTCCTGTCTCCTCAACAGAGGTTTCTTCTGCATTGCCTACTTCACTTGAAGTTGTAGCCTCTGTAGCTGCTTCTGTTGAAGCTGGGGTTTCTGGTTTTGATGGTGCTGGAGTTTCTTCTGCTGGTTGGCTTTGTTCTCCTGAAGTTGTAGCCTCTACCACTGGTGCTTCTGAAACTTCTGCTTTTGGTGTTGTTCCTGAAGCTTCTTCTGTTGAACCTAGAGTCGCTTCTGAACTTCCTTCCGCTGCTGGTGCACCTGTTGTAGCTACTTCTGAACCTGTTCCTGCTTCTTCAGTTTCTTTTACTTCATTTCCTGCTGTTGTTCCTGCTTCTTTTGGAGCTGGTTTCGCTGCCTCGGACTCTGTTACTTTTGGTTCCGGTGCTTCTGTTGCACCTGGTTGTTCTTCTTTATTTTCTGGAGTTGTAGGTGCTTCTGTTTTTGGTTCAGCCAATTCTGCTGACTCTGTTCCTGTTTCTCCTTCTGAAACTGTTCCTTCAGGTGTATCTTCTTTTGGAGTTGTAGGTGCTTCTGTTCCTGATTCTTCAGTTTCTTTTCCTGTTACTCCTGGAGTTACTTCTGAAGCCCCTTCTGTTCTTCCTGAAGCTCCATTTGCCACTAATTCTGTTGAATCTGGTGCTGATTCTGCTGTTCCTGTAAATGTTCCTTCAGGTGTTGATTCTGCTTCTTTAGGATCAGCTGGTTTTTCTACCTCTGGCGCTGATTCTGTTGGTGCTGGAGACACTGGTTTTTCTGCTTTTGGCGTTGTTACAGTTGGCTCTTCTGCTTTTGGTGCTACTGGAGCTTCTGTTTCTTCTTTAACTTCTGGGCTTGTCTCTGCTGGTGCTTCTGAAGCAGGTTCTTCACCTGATTCTTCCGCTCTTTCCACTACTGGTGCTGATACAGGCTGATAAACTAGGCTATAGTTCACAGTCATTTTTTCAACTTTCTCAGTGACATCTGTTAATTCAAAGGTAACAGCTTTTGTTTCCTGATCTTTCTTGAGCAAGACTTCGTAAGTGCGAACTTCGCCACTTGCACCACTTTCTTTGATGACAATCTTGTGTTTTGTGACTGTATCTGAAACCGTTTCAGCTTCAGTAAAGTACAATTCATTGTGTGGTAAGAATAAATTCTTGCCTGAAGCTTGATTCATTTCTTGGAGTACATCTACAGGGATATTGCTTGCTTCGCTGATAACACTTAATGTATCTCCCCACTTAATGACATACTTAAATAAATCACCTTCTTTTTGAAGGTCAGCTTTCACTTCCTCAACTGTTCTGGCTACCCAGACACCATCTTGTTCACTGGCTGATACAGTTGGGGCTAAAAAGCCCAGACCCAATAAAATCACACCTGTCGCAACAATTGCACCAGTTCTTAATTTTCTAAAGCCACGGAGGGACAAGCTTCCTCTAACATTTGTTTGTCTCATAATGTTTATTTTTCCTCACTAGTTTAAGAAATCGCAAGAAAAACAATCTTGCGATTTTAGCATACTTACTTTCTCCTAGTATTAGCAAAACCAATTCTCATTAAACTTTAGCATCTCACAAGAGAGATTATAAACTTGGAATAACTGATTTTTATATACTAGACGCATAGAGACTTTTCAACCTTACTTCTCTTCAAATCCTTCTGCGACTGCTTCTGCAAAGTTTTCTTCTACGATGCTTGCACAGTGGTCACAGATGACTGCCTGGTAGCTGCGTTCTGCTGTTGTTGGGTCAATACGACGGCAACGGTCACATACTTGGCCTGCAGCGCGTTCAACTGTGAAGGCAACATCTTCGAAGCTTACGGCAGCTTCTGGAGCTGGTCCTTCTGCGATGGTCAAGTCTGACACGATCAAAAGTTGAGCCACATTGCTGTTCACTGCTTCGAGTAGAGTTTTCACAACTTCGTTTGGATAAACTGTCAAGTGTGCTTCAAGCGATTTACCGATAACTTTGGCATTACGCGCTTCTTCCAAGGCTTTTTGAGCTTGTCCACGGAAGTCCATGAAGGAAGCCCATGTATCCAAGATTTCTTCTTGATTAGCAAAAGTTTGAGCCTCTGGTAATTCTGACAATTGAACGAAGTCTTCAGCTTCAAACTCAAGATATGACCAGATTTCTTCCGCAGTGTGAGGAAGGATTGGTGTCAAGAGTTTGGTGATTTTGACAAGAATGTCATAGAAAACAGTTTGCATTTGACGGCGTTCCACTGATTTGGCACCTTCAATGTAAACAACATCTTTAGCAAAATCAAGGTAGAAGGCTGACAAGTCAACGTTGATAAAGTTCACCAAGGCCTTGTAGATTGTCAAGAATTCAAAGTTTGCGTAAGCGTCACGAATGGTCTTGACAAGCTGGTTAAAGCGAATAGTCATGTACTTATCAACTGAACGTAGTTCTTCATAAGCTACTGAATCTTGAGCTGGGTTAAAGTCAGATGTATTGGCAATCAAGAAACGAAGGGTGTTACGAATCTTACGGTATGTTTCAGAGACTTGGCTCAAGATATCCATAGAGATACGTACGTCATTGCTTGAGTCAACACTTGTTACCCAGAGACGTAAGATTTCAGCACCAAATTGTTTTTCAACATCGCTTGGAGCAATGGTATTTCCAAGAGATTTAGACATCTTCTCACCTTTACCGTCAAGGGCAAAACCTTGTGACAAGATTTGTTTGTAAGGTGCTACGCCATGGTTGGCAACAGATGTGATGAGTGATGAGTTAAACCAACCACGGTATTGGTCAGAGCCTTCTAGGTAAAGGTCTGCTGGGTAAGTCAACTCAGGGCGGTTTACAACCACTCCATTCCATGATGAACCTGAGTCAAACCAAACGTCCATGATGTCTGTTTCTTTCTTGAACTCGCCATTTGGTGAGCCTGGATGAGTAAATCCTTCTGGCAAGAGGTCCTTAGCATCACGTTCCCACCAAATGCTTGAACCGTGTACTTCAAAGAGTTGAGCCACATGTTCAATGGTTTCAGCAGTCATGATAGCTGTACCATCTTCAGCGTAGAAGATAGGAAGTGGAACTCCCCAAGCACGTTGACGAGAGATGACCCAGTCGCCACGGTCACGAATCATATTGTAAAGACGAACTTTACCCCATTCTGAGTGGAATTTCACTTTTTCAATTTCGTCCAATATTTCTTGGCGGAATTTAGAAACTGAGGCAAACCATTGTGGTACTGCACGCCAGATGATTGGTTTCTTAGTACGCCAGTCAAATGGGTATGAGTGAGAGATTTCTTCTTGGGCAAGAAGGAGGTTAGCAAGTTTTTCAATAACAGTTGGAACTACCTTGTCATAGAATTGACCTTCAAACTCAGGACCGGCATTCTTCATCATGATACCACGTTCGTCAACAGTGACTGCAACTTCAAGACCATTAGCAATACCAACATTGTAGTCGTCCTCACCAAAACCAGGAGCTGTATGGACGATACCTGTACCAGAGTCAGTTGTAACGTGGTCACCAAGGATAACGAGTTCATCTACTGCAGTATCCCATGGATGTTCTGTCACGATGTGGTTGAGTTCTTGACCACGGTAAGTTGCCAAAACTTGAACATCAATCCAGCCAAATTTCTCAGACAAGCTGTTCAACAATTCTGCAGCAACGACAAACTTACGAGTTTCACCAGCAGGTTGAACCAAAACGTAATCAATATCCGCACCAACCGTCAAACCACGAGAAGCTGTGATGGTAAATGGAGTCGTTGTCCAGACAACGATATAAGTATCTGTATCTAGAACATCTTTGCCATCTTTTACCTTGTTGGCATAGTAAAGGGAAGTTGAAACCAAGTCATGGTATTCAATCTCTGCTTCAGCAAGGGCTGACTCAGATGACCAAGACCAGTAAACTGGTTTTGCACCACGGTAGATATAACCTTTATTAGCCATCTCACCAAAGACACGGATCTGGGCTGCTTCATAGTCAGGAGTCAAGGTCACATATGGATTTTCCCAGTCACCAGAAACCCCCAAACGTTTAAAGTCTTCACGTTGTTTATCTACTTGAGAAAGAGCGTATTCACGGCAAAGTTTCAAGTACTCAACCAAGTCCATTTCTTTACGTTTGACACCTTGTTTTGCCAAAACTTGCTCGATTGGCAGACCATGAGTATCCCAACCTGGGATAAATGGTGCGTAAAAACCTGACATTGATTTTGAACGAACAATGATATCTTTTGAAATCTTGTTCATAGCGTGTCCAACGTGGATATTTCCGTTCGCGTATGGAGGGCCATCATGCAAGGTGAAATGAGGTTTTCCTTGGTTCAATTCTTGACGACGTTGATAAAGTTTTGCATCTTCCCATTCCTTTTGCCAAACTGGTTCTTTGATAGGAAGACCTGCACGCATTGGGAAAGCTGTTTTCCCAAGATTAAGGGTATCTTTGAGTTTCATGGTATCTCCTTTATAAATAATAACAAATTAAAAACCACGACTGCCAAAAAGGACGAAAATCGTGGTACCACCTTTATTCGGAAAAAGATTTAGTCTTTCTCCCTCTTATCCCGTAACGTGGGGAACGTCAAATCTTACTAGATTCAGACTTGAGTTTTTGAGAGGATAATCTTATCAATAGGGATTACAGGACTCACACCATCTCCTGCTCGCTGGAAATATAAGGATAAGATATTGTTCTCACATTGTTTCTTATAAAATTGTAACGGATTCTTGCGGTGCTTCAAATCCTGGTGCTGAATCAAATGTTTCTGTAGCTGGTGTTGGAGCCGAAGGATGTACTGGAGCTACTTCTGGTTCTTCGTACATTGGACCAACTGGATGAGCAGGCTCTTCTTCCATTTGAGGACTCACTACAGGAGTTGGAGCTTCCACTTCCTGTTTAGCCTGAGCTTCAAATTCAGCCAATTCTTTATTGGCTGCCTCAATACGAGCCTGTAACTCTGCCATTTCTGCTTGAGAGAACTGACGTGTCATATCAATTGGTTCTTCCTCAATTGGAGCTGGAATCGGTTCTCCAAGTACTTCGCTAACCACTTCTTTAAAGGCTTCATCACTGGTTTGAAGATAAGTAGCTGTTGGACGGAGAATATCTTCCCAATCTGAAGATTCAACAATAGCTAACTGACTCTCAATTGTAGATTTGAGACGTTGGTGGAAGACACGGCTCTTGTTCTTCAATTCTTCTGTTTCAACAGCAACTTTCTTAGCATTGTCTGTTGCTTGACGAAGAATCTCGTTTGCCTTATATTTAGCTTCTTCCAACAAGCGTTGCGCATCTTGCTCTGCTTGATGAATGATATTGTTTGAACGTTCATGCGCCGCCTGTTTCACTCGCTCAGCTGTATCTTGGGCAATCAATACAGACTGGCTCAATGAATCTTTCATTTCGTCAAAGTAAGACAAACGCTCTTCTAAACTCTTAATACGCAAATCTTTATCATGATTCGCACGCACAAGATCTTCGTAATCACGAACCACAATATCTAAAAATTCATCGACTTCTTCTGGATCAAAACCTCTGAATCGAGTTCCAAAGGTTTTGTCCTTTATTTCTAATGATGTAATTGGCATTCTATTCCTCACTTACTTAATAATAACTGGACGGTTATTTTTTTCTTCTCTTTTTTCGTTTGTCCCTTATCTTGAAGTAATCTCAAGCGACCAAATTTTCTCACACTAATCAAGTCTCCGACTTGAACAGTATAATCTGATTTGTCTACCACATGATAATTTACTTGGACAAGTTTCCTTTCAATCAACTGGTTTGCTTGATTCCTAGATAGTTTCAAAACATTTGATAAAAGAACATCTAATCTAAAACTAGATACACATAAATCCAGCTCTCGATACTGTTCTAGCTTATCTATTTTCTCGGTGAAAGGACGTTCCTCCAGCGAAACAGGTATACGGCCAATTTTCTTTAATCCATCTTGAAAGAGAAGAAGAAATTGCTGATTAATCATAATCTGCGCCCGTTCTTCATCTACTAGGATATCTCCAAAAAGTTTCCGTTCAATCCCTAATTGATTGATGACTGTCCCTAAAATCTTAGCATGCGTTAAGTGTTCAAATTTATTGGAATACACTATTTCCTGAAGAGATATTTCAAAATCTGAAAACTCTGGTTGGAAATAATCTGGGTATAATAAAACTCGAACATACTCACTCGAGACGAATTCCCCACTACTGCTACAAGCAAGACCATAAGTTTTGGCCAAAATCTTTAATAGCTTCTCCTGATGAGGGTTGATAAAAGGAGTTAAAAAAGGAGCATAGCTATCTTCTACCTTCTTTATCCATTCCATTCCCTTGTCAAGAAAGGGACGATCTTCTATGGAGAAATGCTGGTAAATCCCTTTATTCATCCTATCATCGCCAGAAAACGGACTAGGTTTTCTCCTAAAAATCGAACCAAAACAATCGCAACCCAAACAGATAAATCAAGACCCGCTATCTGTAAAGGCAGGCGTTGCAAAGGAGCAAGCACTGGTTTTACCAATGCTACAATCCAACGACCTAAACTGGATTCGTAGGCACCTGGAAACCAAGACATGACAGCAAAGGCCACCAAAATCAGGGAGTAAATATCTACTGCATTATAAATCATACGAATTAAAAAAATCATTATCGTACTCTATTTCGCTTCATATCAAAGCCAAACTCACCATTTTGTTCTTCATCTGGTAAACGGATATCTTCAACATTGACAATAACATTCACTGGTGTTAACAGGTACATGGTAGAAGCTACCTTTTTCAGATTACCAGCTAGAACATGACAAGCTCCATCCAAATAGTCCAAACAACGACGGGCCTGCACCTCTGTCATATACTGAAAATCAATCAAAATACTTTCGTTTCCTGCCAATAAATCAACAATTTCTGTTGCGTCTTCATATTTTCTAGGATAACGAACATCTATAATGACCTTATCCGTTGCACGCTGACTCTGATTTGCCAATTCCTGTTGTCTTGCATGCAGTCTGGTGATATTGCTATCTTTTGCACCAGCAGACTGTGAAGGTTGATTCATTGGGAGAGCCGTTTCCTGTGAAGAATTTACTGGAGTAAACACAGGCTCATCTCTTTTTTCATAAGGGAGACTTGAATCCTCATCCTCCGTAAAATAATCTATAAATCTATCGAATCTATCTTTTAAAGACATGGTTCTCTCCTACTTAAAAAATGATGTACCTATACGAACAAAGGTGGAACCGAATTGAATTGCTTCTTTATAATCACGACTCATTCCCATACTTAACTCGGTCATAGGCATATTTGGAATTTGTTTTTCTTGAATTTCTCTTTGCAAATCTTGGGTTGCCTTGAAAATTTCTTTCAACTGCTCACTGCTAGCCTCAAAGGGTGCCATCGTCATCAAACCAACATATTCAATCTTATCTAATTTGGCTAACTCTGGTAAGACTTCCAATAATTCTTCTCGCGAAAAGCCGTGTTTACTTTCTTCTTTAGAAATATTTACTTGAAGGAAACACTTGATGACTCGGTCACTTCTTTTTTGAATTTCCTCTGCCAGCTTTACTGAATCCAAGGCATGAAAATAATCAATGTATTGAATGACATCTTTCACCTTACGTCTTTGCAAGGTACCAATCAAATGCCAAGTCACATCTCGATCTTTTAAAGCTTCATATTTTTCCAGAAACTTATCGACACGATTTTCACCTATATGATGAACCCCTAGCGGAAGCAAGGCTTCCGCTGTCGATACATCTACATACTTGGTAACTGCAATGACAGAGACTGAACCACTCTCTCTATGAGCACTCAGACTAGCCTCTGCAACTTCTCGAAAAACAAGTTCTGTATTTTCTTTTACATTCATTTACTTAACGATTTTTGAAAAATGGAGGTGTATCCAATTCATCTTCATCTTGTGAAGTCGGGGCTTCAAAACGTTCGACTGGAGAAACCACTGAATCTGTTGTACGAACAATCGATTCACGACGAAGATCCCAATCACCAAAAGCAGATGCTTGAGTTGGTTCCAAACGACGTGGATTTTGTTTTGGCAATTCAGCTGTTTCTGCCATATCAAAATGACGATCAAAACTATGTGAATGAGCTGGTTTCACTGTCTCACGGTAGTTAGTAGTCGGTCTAGCTTGCGGAGCAACAACCTTTTCTACGCGGTCTTGACGAACACCTGTTGCAACAACTGTTACACGAATCTCATCACGCATACTCTCATCAATTGAAGTACCGAGCCAGATGTTCACTCCTTGTCCTGCTGCTTGGTTCACAATTTGTGAAGCCTCTTCTGCCTCAATCAAAGTTAAATCAAGACCACCAGTAACGTTGACAATCACATCTTCTGCTCCATCAATTGTTGTTTCAAGAAGTGGAGAGTAAATTGCCTTACGCGCTGCTTCAACAACACGTTCTTCTCCACTACCGATACCAATACCCATAAGAGCATTCCCTTTGTTTGCCATAACTGTTTTCACATCGGCAAAGTCAAGGTTAATCAATCCTGGATTGGTAATCAAATCGGTAATTCCTTGAACACCTTGACGAAGAACGTTATCTGCTTCGCTAAGAGCCTCCAAAAGCGGTGTCTTCTTGTCAACAATTTCGAGCAAGTTGTTGTTTGAAATAATCAATAGAGTATCTACATGCTCACGTAGTTGGTTGATTCCTTCAACAGCAAATTGTCCACGTTTGCTTCCTTCAAAACCGAAAGGACGTGTTACAACACCAACTGTAAGAGCACCTAAATCTTTGGCGATACGAGCAATAACAGGAGCAGCTCCAGTTCCAGAGCCTCCTCCCATACCAGCAGTGATGAAGACCATATCTGCGCCACTGATAGCTTCAGTCAGTGTTTCTTCGCTTTCTTCAGCAGCTTTACGACCAACCTCAGGTTGACCTCCTGCACCCAAACCACGAGTCAATTTAGGTCCCAACTGAATAACAGTCTCAGCTTTTGTACTACTCAATGCTTGTACATCTGTGTTTGCTGCGATAAATTCTACGCCTGTAACACCTTCGTCGACCATACGGTTGATGGCATTGCCACCGCCTCCACCGACACCAATTACCTTAATCACTGCACCTTGAGCAGCAGCTGTATCAAATGAAAATGTCATAATTTATTTTTCCTCTTTATTCGTCAAACATGCTTCCGATCAAGCCACGGAAACGATCTGCTAATTTCGGTTTATTTTGTGAAGCTTGTTGGAAATCCGCCATTGGTTCTGTAGGAGCCACCGGCTCTACTTCTGGAGCAGGAGCTTGTTGAACAGGCGTTGATTGTACAAACTGAGCTGTCTTTTGCAGCATCCCACCAAAACTAATTGGCTGATGACTTAAGTCATTCTCACCTTTTATCGCTCTCTGAGCCAAAAGATTCACTTCTGTTAATTGACCCGCAAATTCTGATAAACTAATCACATGCGCAAAGGCTGGATTACGGATACCAACTTGATTTGGAACATAAAGCTTGACACGGACGCCAAAGACTTCCTGAGCAAGTTCAACCATACCTGGTAAAATGGCATTCCCACCGATTAAGACAATACCACCAGGGAGCTCCAATAGACGTCTTCTATCTAATTCTTGCTTGATTTGCTCAAGGATGTGCTTAATTCGTGCAGAAATAATTTCTGACAAGTAGGCTTCCGTCACTTCGACTGCTTCTACTTCTCCAATAACTTCTACTTGGAAGGTTTCTTTGCTTGCAAGAGGCGGATAGGCTTCCCCGTAATTCAGTTTCAATCCTTCCGCTAATTTGCGAGAAGTTTTCAAGACTTTAGAGATATCCTTAGTTACATAATCTCCGCCTTCTTGGAGAATATTGGTAAACTGGAGTTCTTGGTTACGGATTGTAGCGACAGTCGTTTGACCTGCCCCCATATCAATCACTGTAGCACCAAATTCACGTTCACCTTCGTTCAAAACTGATTGAACCATTGCTAGTGGTGAAATGATAACATTTTCAACCTGAACACCTGCACGCTCAACCGTCTTACGCAAATTGTGCAAGATAGTACGAGGGCCTGTATAAAGCAAACCACGCATTTCAAGGCGAACCCCCATCATGCCACGTGGGTCACGAATCCCTTGGAAACCATCCACAATAAATTCTTCAGGAATAAAGGTAATGACTTCACGGTCAGGTGTCATACTCTTTGTCAAAGCTGATTTGACAACATTTTCAACATCTTGATCCGTAATTTCCTTGGTATCAGATGTTACTGGAATCATCCCTTGAGTTGGTTCTACCTGCAAAAGATTACCAGGCAAGCCGACATTCACTGATTTAATCGAAATGCCTGCCTTTTCTTCTGCTTGGGAAATAGCTGATTTGATAGCAGTTGCTGCTGCATCAATATCAACAATAATTCCATCCTTTACACCTTTACTTTTGGCATTACTCACGCCAATTACATTTAATTCACCATTTCTCTTCTCGGCTACAAGCACCTTGACAGAGTTTGTTCCAATATCTAGACCTGTAAAAAAGCCTTCTCTAGCCATTACATCGCATCCTCTCTATCTTCCAAGTTTCGCACTTCGTATTATTCCATAGCTAAACCTAGGCATAGCTATTCACAGAATATTATAACACAAAAATTTTAATCGTGCTTGCTTTTTTCCTAAATTTCCCAGCCAATTTTTGAGTTTGTCTATTCAGAAATTTTTATTTTATAAGCTGCTTGTAAAAACTCTCTAAGACAAAAAAAGAAAGCTCTGTGTTAAGCTTTCTTTGCAATCATTTTTTCTGCTTCTTGTTCTAAAAATAGTTCCAAAATTTTCTTTGTTAACGTAATCGCTGCTGACAGGGCCAGAGAAACGATTAAATAATTAGCCACTAAGCCGTGATCTCCAACCAATGGCGGTTTTGTCAAAAATCCATAATCACCACCTGTTACCAAATTGACTACAAAAATCAAGGCATTTAGGGCAAAGGTCATGAGAAAAATCCCCTTCACATCCAGCAATCGCGCATTATACTGTCTCAAGAGATAAACTAGAGAGTTCCCCAAGAGTGCTAAATGCCCAAAAATAAAGGATAAAATAGTGATATGGGGGAAAGGATAGGCATCTGACACTGGATAAACAAAGGCTGCTAATGTCCCAAATGTTCCTAGTAATGCAAAATACTGCCTATATTTGGACTGACCAGGAAGCAAAAGTACCACAAACATGGCCATACGGCAATGGTAAAAGGGTAAGCTTTCTGATAGTGGCATATGATTGACCCAGTACCAACCATAAAGTAGGATTAACTGAACGGCCTGTAAAATCTGGAAAAATCGTTGGTAAACCTTCTTTTCACGATAACGATAGGCTGTATAAAAGGTCAAAGCCAAGAGTGTAAATATACTGACATACCAAAAAAGGTCAAATTGGGGTGGCTCTGTTGCTTGGGTCGTAAAGAAAATATCCCATAAATTCATCTAGTCTTCCTCATGATTCAAAATTTTCCTGCATTTTATTATACCATGCTACTTAAAAAAAATGAATTTAGAAATACGTAAATGTTTGGCAAAATCACTAGCATTCATTTTCTAAACTTTCTACCAACTTGGCTAGATTCATAGAATTAGAGCCCTTGAGCAGGATTTGGTCGTGGGCTCCTAGACTTTCCTTGACCTGCTTGACTAGGTCTTCAAATTGGTCTTGGTCTTCTGTTTTCTTGAAGTAGTAAACGTGGCCAATTGGGAACATTTGACTGGCCAATTGGGCTAATTCAGCAATATCTGCTCCATAGAAAATCACGGTATCCAGTACATCTGGTGAGAGGCTCAAAATCATCTGGTTATGGAGCTGAACTGACTGGTTACCCAGTTCCTTCATATCCGCCAAAACAGCGATTTTTTTGCCACCTTCGTTGGCTGGAATGGCAGAAAAAGTCTCCAAAATCAACTTCATAGCAGTTGGATTGGCATTGTAAACATCTGACAAGATATCCGCTCCATTGACTGCTTTCTTCCATTCGGTACGGTTACGCGTCAATTCAAGACCTTGGAAGGCCTGACGAATTTGTTCCTCTGAAACTCCTTCTTCCAAGGCAACATAGGATGCAATCATAGCATTGGTGGCATTGTACTTACCAGTCACTGGCAAATCAAGGTCTTGTTCCAAGAAATTAGCCTTAAATGTCAGACTATCCTTGCGCTCAACCAAGTCTGTGATTTCCAACTCTGCTCCTTGCCCAAAACGAACCACCTTTTTATCTGTTGGCAAATAGTCCTCTACAATGGAGTCAGCTGGTGCCAAGAGCAAGGAACCAGGTGCCATCCCATCTGTAATTTGCATTTTCCCTTTAGCGATTTCCGAACGATCTTTGAAAAAGGCCAAATGAGCCTCTCCAACCAAGGTCACGATGGCTGTTTTTGGATGAGCCAATTCAGACAAGAGATGAATATCTCCCAAGTGATCCTGTCCCATCTCCAAAACCAACTTTTCTGTTCCTTCAGGCATATGGAGAACTGTGTATGGAAGACCAATCTCATTATTGTAGTTTCCTTGTGTTTTGTAAGTTTTGTAGGTCGTTGACAGTAAATGCGCCAACATGTCTTTGGTCGTTGTCTTGCCATTTGAACCCGTAACCGCAAAGACATCAACCGCTGTTTTTTCAAGATAGTAGGCAGCTAGGGTTTGAAAGGCAGTCAAAACATCATCTACTAGAATGTAGGGATGATTTGCGATTTCTTTCTCAGACAAGGTTACAGCAGCGCCATTTTCAAAGGCTGTTTCAATAAAGTCATGACCGTCACGCGCACCTTTGAGTGGCACAAATAAATCTCCAGTCCCAATCAATCGACTGTCAAACTCAGCCTTTTCTAACTGGGCGTCCGCAAAAAGACTAACATCATTTTTAGCTCCGACAACTTGGGCCACTTCATGAATTGTTAATTTCATTTCTACTCCTTTAAAAAGGGGCGAAGCTCGAGAACTCTAGTCACCTTGCAGTGATGGTTCTGGCTTCTACCCTCTCTTTCATTTTTATAGCAAATGCGCTTCGCGCTTGTCAAAACTTTCCTTTGCAAGGTCAACCAAGCGCTCGATTAGGTCTGGGTAGCTGATTCCCATATTGTCCCAAAGTAATGGATACATAGACCACTGGGTGAAGCCTGGCATGGTATTAAGCTCGTTTAGGAAAATTTCGCCCTTATCTGTATAGAAGAAATCACAACGAGAGAGACCAAGTCCTCCAATAGCACGGAAGGCCGTTTCTGCATTTTGACGCATGACAGCTACTACATCATCACTGATCTTGGCTGGAATATCCATAGTAATCTTGTTATCGATATACTTGGCGTCATAGTCATAAAAGGCAACATCCTTGACTACTTCTCCTGGAAGGGTGCTTTTGACATCGTAGTTCCCCAAGAGACCAACCTCGATTTCACGGGCATTTACCCCTTGCTCTACCAAGACACGACTGTCATATCGGAAGGCAAGTTCCAAAGCCTGACGAAGTTCTTCTTGATTTTCAGACTTAGAAATACCGACACTAGAACCCATGTTGGACGGCTTTGTGAAGACTGGATAAGCCAATTTTTCTTCCACTTCAACGATTTTAGCAGTCACATCATCCCCTTCAACGATAGCCACATAAGGAACTTGGGCAATACCAGCAGATTCTAACACACGCTTGGTAGTGATTTTATCCATTGCAAGGCTAGATGACAAGATATTGCAGCCGACATAAGGCATTTTCAAAACTTCCAAGAATCCTTGGACAGAGCCATCTTCTCCCATCGGACCGTGAAGAACTGGAAAGACAACTGCCCCTTCTTCGTAGATGGCACTTGGTGCAACTTTCTTATCCCAATCAATGGTCGCATTGGTCATGAGACGGTCCTCTTGACCTGGAGTCTGACTAAATTCCTGCGTTTTGATAAAGTCACCTGACTGACTGATAAAGAAAGTCTTAACTGTGAAACGGTCGTAATTGACCGCACGCATGACACTCTCAGCTGAAAGGACAGAGACTTCGCGTTCCGCACTCCGTCCACCATATAAAAGAATAATCGTTTGTTTCATATTACTTGTCCTAATTCTACTAGAATACTCGCTCTTTAGTATATCATATTTGCTTGTTTTTTTAAAACTTGAACCTGATCCTACTCATCACACTATACAAAAAGAGGCCGATAGTAACGATTTTCAGCCTCCTTAATTTTTTATAAATGAATGGAGTTCGTAAATTTGTCTACACTTACAACTCTGTTCGATTTTCAATAGCCCGTAAAAGGGTCACTTCGTCCGCATACTCGATATCTGCTCCGACAGCGAGGCCTCGTGCTAGACGCGTAACCTTGATCCCAGCTGGCTTGAGTAAGCGGGAAAGATACATGGAAGTCGCTTCCCCATCTGCTGTGGCATTGGTTGCTACGATTACCTCTGAAACTTCACTATCCATCAGACGAGTCATAAGGCTCTTGAGATTGATATCGTCTGGACTGATACCATTCATAGGAGAAATAAGGCCATGCAGGACATGATAGAGTCCATGGTATTCTTGGATATTTTCCATGGCCGCCACATCCCGACTATCCTCTAGCACCAAAATCGTTGTCTGGTCACGAGTCGGATCAGTACAGATAGAACAAGGATCGTCGTCTGTCAAACGTCCACAAATAGAACAGTAGGTCAATTCTCTCTTAGCAGAAAGGAGATTTTTTGCAAATTCATTGACATCATCATCAGACATCCCAATCGTATAAAAGGCCAGACGCGTAGCCGTCTTAATCCCGATACCTGGTAACTTAGAATAACTGTCAATCAGCTTGGCAATGGGTGTTGGATAAAGCATAATTTCCTTTCTAGTTCATTGGATGGTATTTTTGATACAGATTGATAATGTCACGCGCAATGGAAGGTCCTACACCATTTGTTAGATTGGTATTATGAGGAAAGACCACTGCAACAGCGATTTGGGGATTATCAGATGGGGCATAGGCCACCGCATTGGTATTGGTTGCTTGCTGACCATCTGCCACATAGCTTTCGGCTGTCCCCGTTTTTCCGCTAATAGATACCAAGGCACCATTTGAAAAGGCACGTCCAGTTGTCAATCCACTAGTCCCATGAGCAACCTGATAAAAACCTTGGTGCAAGACACTCATATCGGAGTCGGATATATTGACCTTATTCATCTCTGTCGGTTGCAGTTGCTGAATCAAGTCGCCCAGTCCTCCCTTATCATTATTACCATAAATGCCTTCAACAATACGAGGAGCCACACGAACACCATCATTTGCAATAGTTGCTACATACTGAGCCAACTGCATGGGCGTATAGTTATCAAACTGCCCAAAGGCATTAGTAATGTAATTAGCAAAGCTATAGTCTTTGGGAACAAATCCAGTAGATTCATCTGGTAGGTCAATCCCGGTCGCAGAACCCAAACCATATTCACCAAAGGTTGAACGCAATTTCCCCATAGCAGACTCTAGCTTGCTGGTGCCGACAAACATATTGGGTTGATAGGTCTGGCCCATGATTCCAAGAGCGGTTTGAACCATGTAAGCATTAGATGAATACTCCAAGGCTTCCACAGCTGTAATAGGAAAAGATCCATATGCCAATTTATACCAAGAATAAATTGGAGCTGAACCTTGGAAAACAATAGGCTGATCTGTTAAGGTCTGGTTTCCTGATAAGACTCCATTTTCCCAGCCAGAGCTGATGGTCGCAGCCTTGACAACCGAACCTGGGACAAAGACATTGGTTACCGTTCCCAAGGAATCAGGAGTCAACTCTCCCGTTTTCAGGTCATGTTTGAGTCCTGACATAGACAAAACAGCACCTGTTTTGGGGTTAAGGGCGACTGCATACACACCCTCAGAATACTTGGCTCCACCATTTCCTAGCTCGGAATTGAAATAACTTTTCAGCAAAGCATCCACGCTATCTTGGAAGGCCAAATCAATGGTCAGTTTGATATTGTTTCCCTTACTACCTTCCTCAATTGTATCCACGCTTTCCATATTGCCATATTTATCCAGATGGATTTCTTTTACCGAGCGTTTTCCTTGTAAGGTCTCTTCATATTGCTTTTCCAAATAGGAGGTTCCAACACGGTCATTTAGAGAATAGCCTTTTTTAAGATAGGCTTCTGCTTCTTCCGCTGGGAGACCAGCTTTTTCACTGGATACACTCCCTACTATAGAAGAAAGGGAAGTTTCCAAAACCTTTCTATCCCAAGAAGTAGAAATACTGATGCCAGGCATCTCCTTTGAAATAGAGGCAATAACAGCCACCTGAGAATCATTTAGAGGATCTGTCGCAATGGTTCCTGTCGCAAAGTTTCCAACAGCATTTAACTGACTAAAAAGATAGATTTCTTTCTTTTCATCCTCTGTATAGTTTAGTTGACTTGTTGGGACACTATCGACCGCATTGTTATACAGTTCTGATTCGGATAAGCGATTGCCATCTGAATCCAAGCGTTTCTCACTTGAGAGAGCTTCCACTGTTTTTTTATAGATTTCAGGATCAGCCAAATAATAATCAGCCAGCTGGCGTTCTGTCAAATTAGGAGAGCTGATGCTCACATAAGTCAGTAACTTTTTAGCTATTTCTTTTAAGTCTGTAGCCGTCATTTTATTGCTACGCGTAAAGGAAACAACCTGCTTTAACGTATTTTCTACCAAAGGTTTTCCACTAGCATCATAGATTTCCCCACGGGCAGAACTGGTTGTGACCTTGGTCTGACTAGCTGAGGCTAGCTTTTTTTCGTAAAAATCCTTGTTCAAAACCTGCATATACAACAAACGACCAATAATGGTCATAAAGAGTAAAATGACGATTGAAAACAATAAATTAAGCCGAATCGGAATCGAATGGCTGTTAAATTTTCTCATACAAATCAGTCTCATTTCTAACTTAAAATCTTACTCTTAATTGTACCACAATTTGAGCAGAAAATTATGGAAAAGAAAGAAGCTTTTTTTCGTTTTTACAGTAAGATACGTTTTTATTTATCCATCCCTATATTGTATGTTATAATGAATGTAAAAGTTCAATAATCTAGCCTTTTTCCAATACGACTCATTTAAAGGAGCCTTCCCTATGGACAAACCAGATATCGCAACTGTCATTGATTCACATTTTGAAGAAATGACAGACCTAGAGCAAGAAATCGCTCGCTATTTTTTACAAGCTGAAACGATTACAGATGATTTATCTTCCCAACATGTCACTCAAAAATTACATATCTCTCAGGCTGCTTTGACCCGCTTTGCTAAAAAGTGTGGCTTTACTGGCTACCGAGAATTTATTTTCCAATACCAACATGAGGCAGAAAATCAAGCCAACCAAGTCTCCAAGCACAGTCCACTGACCAAACGAGTCCTCAGAAGTTATAGCAATATGAGGGAACAAACACAAAACTTGATTGACGAAGTCCAACTAGAACGAATTGCCCAGCTAATCGAAGAGGCTGAGCGTATCTACTTCTTCGGAACAGGGAGTTCTGGCCTTGTCGCTCGTGAAATGAAATTGCGGTTCATGCGTCTGGGTGTGGTCTGCGAGGCTTTGACCGATCAAGATGGCTTTGCCTGGACAACCAGTATTATGGACGAAAATTGTCTCGTACTTGGTTTCTCACTTTCTGGCACAACTCCCTCTATTTTAGATAGTCTATTAGATGCCAAGGAGATGGGGGCAAAGACTGTACTCTTTACAAGTGTTCCCAATAAAGATAGCCAGACCTATACCGAGACTGTTCTTGTAGCCACCCACAGCCAACCCTCCTACATCCAACGAATATCCGCTCAACTTCCTATGCTCTTCTTTATTGATTTGATTTATGCCTACTTTTTGGAAATCAATCGCGAAAGCAAGGAAAAAATCTTTAATAGCTACTGGGAAAATAAAAAACTCAACGGCTATCGTAGACAAAAACGTGTCAGAAAATCCTAGTTTGGCTCAGCCAAACTAGGATTGTTTTGTCTTAAAATGATAATATGCACCCAACATCCCTGCTGTATTCTGGTGATGGGCAAATTCTAATCGTGTTTTTTCAGCTAGGCTTGGTACCAAGGCATCTTTTAAGGCTGTGCGGATCTTGGGTTTGAGGATTGCCTCTTGCCCCATGATACCCCCACCCAGAATGACTACCTCTGGATTGGCCACGTAGCAAATATTTGCCAGACCTTTTCCTAGATAGTCTACCATACGGTCAATACCAGCCATACAAATCTTGTTGCCTTCAGTGGCTTCCTTAAAGATGCGTCGGCCATTCCACTGATCAACATCTTCTCCATGTGCTTCAGCTACATATTTCACTAAAGCTGTTGTAGAAGCCAAATCTTGGAACGCTCCATCCTGCATATGCATATAACCAACTTCACAGGCCGAATTGCTAAAACCATGGAAGACTTTCCCATCCATAATCAAACAACCACCAATACCTGTTCCAATGGTCAAGCAAAGGGTGACACTCGCTCCCTTGCCTGAACCAGATACCGCTTCAGCCAGACCTGCACAGTTGACGTCATTCTCAATTTCACAAGGAATAGTAAAGCTAGTCTCGATTTCCTTCTTGAACTGGGTTCCTGCATAATTTGGAATCTGAGGCCCAGCATAGAAAATCTCACCCTTATCTGGATCCACCATTCCTGCAGAAGAAATGGCAACACCTGCTACTGGGCCTTTTTCTAAATAGCTGGCTACAATATCTTTGGTTTTTTGTAAGATATGAGGTCCACCCTTATGCGCCTCTGTTGGCATTTCATGTGATTCAAGAAGTTGGCCTTCTTGGTCGATCAAACCATATTTGATGTTGGTTCCACCTATATCAATTGCAACGTAGTGTGTCATAAATACCTCCTTATGGATTAGAGGAAGCGCTCCTTGGTTTCACGAATCAAGGCTGCAGCTGCTTCTACAACTGGACGATCTTCTTCCGTTACTGGTGTCAATGGTGAACGAACAGAACCAATATTCAAGCCTTCATTGATCTTCAAGACTTCCTTAATCACACCGTACATATTTCCATGTGCAGCAGTGAGTTTACCAATGATAGCGTTGATAGCATACTGCAACTCACGCGCTGTTTCCAAGTCTTTATCCGCAATCAACTGATTGAGTTTCAAGAAGAGTTCTGGCATAGCACCATATGTACCACCGATACCAGCTTTGGCACCCATGAGGCGACCACCTAGGAACTGTTCATCTGGACCGTTAAAGACGATATGGTCTTCCCCACCAAGGCTCACAAAGGTTTGGATATCTTGAACTGGCATAGAAGAGTTCTTAACACCGATAACACGAGGATTTTTCAACATTTCTGTGTAAAGGCTTGGAGTCAAAGCAACCCCTGCCAATTGAGGAATGTTGTAGATCACATAGTCTGTGTTTGGAGCTGCAGAACTGATATCGTTCCAATATTTAGCAACTGAGTATTCTGGCAAGCGGAAGTAAATTGGTGGAATCGTTGCAATGGCATCTACTCCTAAGCTTTCAGCATGACGAGCAAGTTCCATACTATCTTTAGTATTATTGCAAGCAACATGGGCAATAATAGTTAATTTACCTTTAGCAACTGCCAGGACTTCTTCCAAAATCAACTTGCGGTCTTCAACGCTTTGGTAGATACATTCCCCAGAAGAACCATTAACATAAAGACCTTGAACACCTTTATCAATGAAGTATTGAACCAAGGCACGCGTACGCTCTGGACTTACTTCTCCTTGATCATCATAACATGCGTAGAAGGCTGGAATGACACCTTCGTATTTTTTCAAATCTGACATAGATTTTCTCCTATTATTTTTATTTTCTGCTAAAGCAGATTCTTTCTTTACTTCTTTAGTATACACTTTACCGAAAAGGCTTTCAATATCTTATAGACACTTAGATTTTAGTTTCTTGCTTATAGAATAGCGTTTGGAGCGTTTGAAAGTAGTTTCAGAAATAATTACACCCCTTACTCATACTTAGCAAATAGCTTTTCCATTACTCCTACTTGTAAAAAAGCAAGGAGTCCAAAACCAAAGAGAATAAAAGCTGATCCTCCCAATAGAAGGGTAAAGGCTGATAGATATAGAATCATCAAAATCAAAAAGATAATTGCAATCATCAAGATAAACCAAGGAGCATTAAAACTAGCCAACATCAATCCTTTTTGGAGAATTTCTTTCCAAGATAGGTCATAACGTGCCGCGATAGGATAGCTAGCCAACATCACAATGGTAAGGAAAATCAGAATGCCTAGACAAATAGCTTTCACCAATTGGAAGGGCAGAGCTGTTTGACCCCAGAAAAGATATAGATCTGAAAGAGTTAGAAATACAATTCCTAATTCTAACATCCCCAACTGAAAACCTAGTTTCAGATTTTGCCTGAAAACTCTTAGATAGGTTCTAAAAACTGGAACACGTCTGCTCTTCTTAACTTCGAACATGGTCTCGTAGAGGCTGATTTTAGCCACTCCAATCGTTACGATTGGCAAACAAGTTACTACAAAGAGAAGATTGACTGTTACAATATCTAAAACCTTCTCACTAATTCGCATGAGAAAGTTGTCTGTATCAAATGCTGCCTTGATGAGACTTCTTCCTTTTTGTGACATCTTTGCTCCCCCATCATTTTTCTTTGTAAACTATTTTCTTTTTTATCAGTAAAGCTTTCATAAGTCCCTACCATGAACAAAGCTATTTTTTCTTTTTTCTTTTGGACTTTTTTCTATTTTTATCTATGGACATATAATCTATATATATCCCGGACAGCGAAGCAATTAAAATAGTACTCCAAGTATGCTCATTAAATCCATCTAGCCCTCCACGGACTATCATTGCAAGCACTGTCCAAGCTAACATATTCAATAAAAAAATACAAAGTGCTTTCATTCTCTCGTTTTAAAAGTTTATACAACCATATACATCAACTAGATTCACAGCTATTTGTAAAATCCTTCCATAAATCTTGGTCAGTAATCCTACTCTTGCTCCCGCAGCCATAAAGACTTTGCTGAACTTCAATCCTGCCATACCAATAGCATTTCTGAATAAAGATACTGACAATAAGACCTCATTTCTCTACCTCAAAAAGACCAATTTCATGGTAGATTATTGTCAAAGATTTACAAAAAGACAATTCATCCTATTTTTAATCAATCAAAATTTTAAAGAGATATTTGCGAACTTGATCTTCCATACCTGCATAACCATTTGGTTGATGTGGCTCTCCTGGGAAGAAAATCGCAAAATTGTGATAACCCAACAAGAGTGGGTAGTGTTCATGACAATGGACAAAACCAATATCACTTGTTTCGTCAAATGCTACTGCTTCATCTTTGATACGTGAACCGTAACTAGAATATTCATGGCCTTCTACCAACAAATGCAAGTCAGCATAGTTCTTGTGATGTTCAAATTGATCATTTTCAACTTTATTTAGGACATTTTCTTGAACAACTAGAAAGACCTTATCCCCATCAATATCATATTTTCCTAATTCGAACGAATCTTTACGATGTTCATAAAGATAATCAATTGCTTTATCAAGATTTGGATGAATTCCTTTATAAAAGGTGATATTTTTTAAATCGTCAAAAATCATTATTTTCCCCTTTAAAAATCGTCATTAAGCGATTAAAACTAACACCTCCAACAGTGTCATTCACTGTCGGAGGTTTTTAGATCATGCTAGCAATAGCAAATTGATACTGTAAAAGAAATCGTTTCTTATCCTTTAACAGCTCCCATAGTAATACCTTGTGTGAAGGATTTTTGAAATACTAAGAAGACTGTTACGATTGGCACAGCAGCAAGAGCTGCACCTGCCATGATCAAACCATAGTTGGTTGCCATTTCAGCCTGCATAGTCGCAACACCGAGTGAAATGGTCAAATTATTACGTGAAGTCAACATAACCAACTGCATGAAGTAGTCGTTCCATGTATTGATGAAGGTAAAGATTGCAAGTGCTGCAAATCCTGGTTTCACAATTGGGAAGGCTACGCTCCAGAAGGTACGAATCTCACCACAACCGTCGATTTTAGCTGATTCAAGCAACTCTGTAGGAATATTCTCACTGAACTGTTTCATGAGGAAGACCCCGAATGGCCATCCAATCAAAGGCAAGATAACTGCCCAGAGAGTATCGTGAATTCCCATGAAGTTGACGATACGTACCAATGGTACAAGGACAACTTGTTTTGGAAGTGCCATAGCAGCAATAAAGATTGCAAAGAGAATACGTTGCCCATAGAAACGTTTTTTAGCCAATACATAACCTGCTAGAGATGAGGTCGCACAGACTAAGAACATGGTTACCAATGAGATAAACACAGAGTTCCACATCCACTGCATAGCAGGGTTTTGCACCATGAGTTGTTGGAAGTTTTCCATGGTTGGCATTTTAGGGAACCATTGTGGTGGAATAACGATGGTATCAGGTTGTGATTTGAAGGCCCCTGTCAAAATCCAGTAGAATGGAAAGATGAACAGCACGGTCAACAAGAGCAAGATAATAGTTGAAATAACAGTGAAAGCTGTTATAGGTTTCTTTTGTGTAGATTGCATAGCTGTCTCCTTTCTTTAATATTCTACGTCATTTCCGAGCGCCTTAAATTGAACAAAGCTTACAATAGCAATCATGACTGCCAAGAAGACACCAATGGTATTAGCATACCCGTATTCGGTCAATTGGAAGGCTTTTTCGTAAAGGTAGTACATCAAGGTACTTGTTGAGTAGTTTGGCCCACCAGATGTTAATAGTTGAATCAAGGCGAAAACTTGAAATGAGTTAATTGTTGTGATGATTGCGATGTAGAGAGTTGTTGGAAGAAGGCTTGGCCATTTAATCTTCCAGAAAACTTGAAATTCAGTTGCACCGTCTACACGAGCCGCTTCAACCAGTGAATTGTCAATATTCCCCATAGCAGCTATGTAGAGGATGATTGGTTGACCAACTGAAGTTGTCAAGAGGATAATCATAATTGCCAGTAATGCCCAGTGTTTATCTCCCAACCAAGAAATATTCTGGCTGATGATATGGCTTGACTTAAGGACAAAGTTTAGAATCCCTGATAGTGGATCATAAATCCATTTCCAAACAACTGTTACGGCAACACTACCTGTTACAACAGGAAGGAAGAAGACGAAACGGTAGAAAGATCTGGCAATAGCATTTTGATGGTAGGTTTGCGACGCCACAAAGAGCGAAAAGAGAACAACAATCGGTACAGATCCAACAACCAAAATAACTGTGTTAATCAAAGACTTCATAAAGACAGGGTCTTTAAACATACGAATGTAGTTGTCCAAACCCACAAACTCAAATTTAGTCATTGAATAGTTAAAGAAACTTGTAATGAATCCCATAATCATAGGAACCAATACAAAGATGACAAAGAAGAATAATACTGGTGCTAAGAAAGCGTAGGAAATCACTGTTTCCCGCATACGAATTTTATTGACTTTCACAGTCGGCACCTCTCTTTCACAAATAGAATATTTTGGATTTTCTTGAACTGTTTTAAAATCAAAATGAAATTTTTTAAGATTCTCTTATGTAAGAACTTCATTTTAATTTCGTGACAGTTCCTGATATTTCAAATAAAATCCTCCCTTTTCTTACATAGATTATGCACAGGGAAAAGGGAGGAGTCAATCTGATTCAGTGCTTATTGTTTTGTAGCTTTTTTGATAGTTTCGTTAGCTTTTTCAGTGAAAGCTTTCAAAGCATCAGCTGGTTTTTGATCGCCATTTGAAACTGATTGCAACATTGGGAACCATAGAGTTCTCATTTCTGCAAAACCATCAATTGTATTGTAGTATGGTGAGTAGTACTTAGTCCAAGCACCGATTGTTTCCATACGTTTGTCATCATAGAGTTTACCAAATGATGTACGAACTGGGAAGGCACCTGTACGAACAACATCTTTTGGACCCCATTCTTTGTCATCCGCGATGAATTGAACGAATTTCTTAGATGCTGCAACTTTCTTGTCGTCCTTGTTGTTGAATACTGCAAATCCGTTTACAAGGTATTCAAGAGCTGGTTTACCTGAATCTGATGGGAATGGTACTTCTAGCACTTCTACTTTACTTGCTTCCAAGAGTTTAGCTTGGATACCATTTTGAGATGGTGCCCAAAGGATTGTGTAAGATGTTTGACCGTTGGCAAAGTTTTGAATATCTGCTCCACCGTCAAATTGTGAACCATTGTTCAACAAACCGTCTTTGATCCAGCTAGCTGCTTTTTCAAGACCTTTGACGAATTTAGGATCATCAGTTGTATATTTTGTTACATCTTTGTCTGTTACAGAAGCTCCATAAAGATTAGAGATGAAGGCACGTGTTCCTTGGTCTCCTCCTTGACCAGAACTGAACAATGAACCTGGTGTATACCCTTTATCTTTAAGCGCTTTCAATACTTTTTCAAAGTCGTCTGTTGTCCAACCTTCTTTTACAAGGTTAGCAACTCCTGCATCTTCCAACATTTTCTTGTTCATGGCCATGTAGAATGGTGCTGAACTGATTGGATACATATAAGCTTTGTCTCCAGCTTTACTTGCTTTTACGATGTTTTCATTGTTGACATCTTTAACAAAGTCATCTGTGAAGAGGTCATTCAAGTCAGCCAATTTACCATTTTTACCATATTGGATGATACGTCCTGGTGCGTCAAAAAGTACGTCTGGAGCTGTACCTGCTTCGATAGCTGTAGTAATCTTTTCTGGACCTGACTTAAAGTCGATGGTTTCCAATTTCACTTTTACATCTGGATTTGCTTTTTCAAAGGCTTCGATGATAGATTTTTCATATGTTCCAACACCGTCACCAGTTTTTTCTTGAGTGAAGACTGGGAATGCCCACCAAGTGATTTCTGTTTTTCCGCTATCTCCACCAGATTTTCCAGCATCTTTACTTCCACCAGAATTTCCACATGCAGCAAGGCCAAGAATCGCAGCACCCGCAAGTACTGTACAAGCTAGTTTTCTAAATTTCATTTGTATTCTCCTAATTGATAAGCGTATCCATATTGGATAATGAGCAAGTTTTTATTTGTATACGTTTTCATTTTATCCGACGCATCCACCACTCTCCTCTGTTTTTTATTAAGTCAGTAAGTACTTATACTCTTCGAAAATCTCTTCAANNGATTTTCATTGAGTATTAATCATCTACACCTAAAATTTCATTAATACTATTTTTATATAAGATTGCTTTTGCTCCATATATTGCTTGAATACCACCCTTCACTTCTAAGACATCAACTGCACCAATTTGTTTTAAAAGTGCTTTATCAACTTGATGAACTTCTTTTACAGCTACACGTAAACGTGTCACACAAGCATCTACATCTTCTATATTATTTGATCCACCCAACGCTCTGATAATTTGTAGGCTATCCTGTTTTAAATGATCTGCAGTATTTGAAGTTGAATCTGTGGATTCAGAAATTTCTTTAGAATCTACTTCTTCTCCTCGTCCTGGCGTTAGAACGTTGAATTGAGTAATGAACCATCTAAAAACAATATAATACAGAACACTCCAAATAAGTCCAAATGGAATCTGAAGAACCCAATTCGTTTTAGCGTTCCCCTGCAAAATTCCAAATAAAGTAAAATCGATTACACCTCCTGAGAATGTGTTTCCTATTGAAATATTTAAGACGTCTGCAATAAAGAAGCTGACACCATCAAGGAATGCGTGTACAACATATAGAACCGGACTGACAAATAGAAACATAAATTCAATTGGTTCTGTAATACCGGTAATAAAAGATGTTAAAGCAACTCCAAAAAACAGACCCGCGTATTTTTTACGACGATTTTTAGGAACACTATGGTACATCGCTAAACAGGCAGCCGGTAAACCGAACATCATTGTTGAGAAACGACCTGCAAAAAACCTTGTTCCTTCTGTAAATAATCCAGAATGAGTCGGGTCGGCTAATTGAGCAAAAAATATTTTTTGAGCTCCAACCACTGTTTGTCCTGCAACAGTTTCAACACCACCAAGTTCAGTATACCAAAACATAGGGTAAATCATATGATGTAAGCCTACTGCTCCAGAAAGTCTCATTAAAAATCCATATAGAAAAGTTCCAATTGGACCCGCCTGAGAAATATATCCACCTGTAGAAACAAGAAGTTGTTGAAAAGGTGGCCAAATAACAAAGAAGACAAAGCCAATTAAGATAGAAGAGAACGATGTAACAATAGGAACGAAGCGTGAACCCCCAAAGAATCCTAAAGCGGAAGGTAATTGAATATTGTTATATCGATTGTGCAAATATACGGCAACTATTCCGACAACTAATGCTCCAATAACTCCAGTATCAATTGCAGATCCTTCTGCCATAAAAAGTTTTACCAGAGCTTTAATCGTTGCAGTCATAACTAAGTAACCAGTTACTCCTGCTAGCGCAGCGGTTCCTTTATCTCGTTTCGCTAAGCCAATACATAATCCCACACAGAGAAGTAGTGATAAATTACTGAATACAACCTCTCCTGCAGAGCTCATTACTTGGAATATTGATTGAAAAAAACTATTGTCTAGTATTGGATAAGTTGCTATCGTGGTTGGGTTTGAAAGTGCACCACCAATCCCCAAAAGTAGACCTGCTGCAGGAAGTATAGCTATAGGTAACATAAAAGCTTTTCCAACTTTTTGTAAAACTTTAAACATAAAATTCCCCCTTACATCTTATTTAAGACCAGCAACAAAGCGTTCTGTAATCTCTTTTGGTCTAGTAATAGCGCCACCAACAACAATACCTCGCACTCCATATCCTAGGATTTGTTTGGCTTGTTCTGGTGTATGAATTTTCCCTTCAGCGATAACATCTACACCCGCATCACAGAGCTTCTTGATTAGTTCAAAATCTGGACCGTCTACCTTTGGACTGTAAGATGTGTAACCTGATAAGGTTGTTCCAACGAAGTCAATTCCTGCTTCTACGGCTGCTAACCCTTCTTCGAAGGTACTAGTATCAGCCATCAAGAGCTGGTTAGGATATTTTTCCTTAACCTGACGGATAAACTCCTGAATCTCCAAACCATCGTAGCGTTCGCGTTTAGTACAGTCTAGAGCAATCACTTCAATATCTAGTTCTGCTAATTCATCAACTTCTTTCATAGTAGCCGTGATGAAGGGTTCTTGTGGCGGATAATCTCGTTTGATTATCCCAATAATCGGAAGTTTGGTGACTTCCTTAATTTCCTTGATATCGCGAACACTATTGGCTCGGATACCGACTGCTCCACCTTGCTCAGCCGCTTTGACCAGCAAGGGAATCACCCCTCCCGCTTCTGTATAAAGCGGTTCATGAGGAAGAGCCTGACAAGAAACGATGATTCCATCTTTGATTTGCTCAATCAAGGCTTCTTTGCTAATCTGTGGCATCCTCTTTCCTCCTTTTCCTTTTTCTTTGTTTCTATGAGATTATTATACCTCAAAAATAAAACGCTTTCAAGAGTTTGTAGTATAATAGATTTCAGTTTCAAAAACTAGCCAAGTCAAACAGCTCCTCTAAAAGTACTTTCAGAGGAGCAAGTTGGCCTATAATAGGAGAATACCAAAATTTATTTTACAATTTCTGACAATTTTACTTTGCGATCTTCAAACATAGACTGGGTACAAGCATCTGCAGTAGCAATTGCTTCTAGAGCAGCTTCACCTGTCAATAGTTTTGCAAATTCTTCTGATACTGGAGCTCCTTGCATAATCTCATGCAGATAGCGCATTTCTTTATCAATGACAGATGATAGCCATAATGGAGTACGTTTACCTGGTTTACCATAAGCAATTGCTCCGTCCATCTCTGTACTATGATAGATACGAGTACGATCATCATCTTCTTCTTGAGATTCGTGAATCAAGAAATAGCTTTCTTGTCCATCTAGCTTAAGAGTTCCTTTACAGTTGAATAAGTCTAAGCGGATAGCACCTTTCGTTCCTTGGATTAAGACATAATGTTCACCCCAACGATAAGCTGAACCCCATTCTAACAAGGCAAAACGCTTATTAGAAAATTCCATATTGACAAAAATCATATCATCTTCATCACCGAAATGTTCACCTTCATGGGCTACATTTCCACCTGTCATAGTTACAGTTTCAGGCATGCCACCCATAAGGAATTGAACACAATCCAACTCATGGATGTGGTGATACAAGTGACCACCTGATTTTTCACGAATTTTTTTCCATGATACGGACGGTTGTTGTTCTTCCCAACCATTACGAGCAGTGTGACAATATAGAACGTCTCCAATCACTCCTTGATTAATGAGTTCTTTTGCGTGATGAACACCATTAAAGAAATTCATAATATGTCCTGCCATAAAGGTTACATTGTTTTCTTTACACGCATCTACCATCTCGCGACAATCTTGATAAGAAAGCGCAATTGGTTTTTCACAGAAAACATTTTTACCATGTTGTGCAGCCTTAATAACCGGTTCCTTATGAAGATTATTTGGAGTTGCGACGATAACACAATCTACTTCATCGCTAGAAACCAACTCATCTAGGGAGCTTGCTACTTTTGCTCCCAATTCTTCTGCAATTGCCTCTGCATTATCTGGATCATAGAGAAGAGTAATCTCTGCTCCATCATTCTTTTGCATATAGCGAGCCAATTCAGCTCCAAAATATCCTGTTCCAACAACACCGTATTTAACCATGT